>JBFGLD010000566.1:0-4814 GCA_041576335.1 Anaerolineae bacterium
CCTATTCAGTTACTCTATTTGCCGGCGATGTAGTTGCCTTACTCGATCAGCTTCAAATCGAACAGGTTGTGTGCTGCGGCCACTCGTTTGGGGGCTTAGTGGCGCAAGAACTGGCGCTCAGTTATCCCGAGCGAATCAGAGGACTTATCCTGGCCGAAACAATGTATGGCCTCAACTCGACCCCTTGGGAGGCTGCGCTGGCAGCCTGGACGCACATCTGGCTGCCCCAGATTATGGGTCCGAAAAATTATCTAAAGCTGATGGTCAGCTTTTATGGCATGCTCACGCCGGGTGCTATCCCCTACATTCTCGAGGAGGCAGAGCGACACCTGGCAGATGAAAGTAACCAACGCAACATCATCAGAGCCTCGCTCAAGTTTGACAGCCGCTGGCGGCTGCACCGGATCGGCTGCCCCACGCTGATCATGATAGGGCAGCTGCCTCACGTTCCGCTAATCCTCATGCAGTCGTACGAAATGCTGTGGCACATTCGGCAGGCCAAATTCGCAATTATTCCCAACGCCGGTCATATTCTGCATTGGGACAATCCCAAGATATTCAACAAGACAATTGCCGGCTTCTTAGACGAGCTGTAGGCCCTCAATATGATAGAAATCCTCCATTACCTATTGACAATAGAACATTAGTTCTGGTACAATAACCTTACCCGGCAAATTAGACGTATTGAGCAGGCGAGGGTAAGGGTGTTTTTATGGCCAATCAGAATTCATATGGGATCAAAAAAGCGGTTCAAAATGTCGCCGCCTTTTTTACGCCGTTTGCAGCCCAGCGAAAGCCGCCACGTGGGGTTAATTACAGGGAACCGGCGAAGATTACAACGTTATCGACCGGCTGCCGGCCCGTTGATAAGGCCTTAGGCATAGGCGGGCTGCCTTGCGGAAAACTCACCGAGCTTATGGGGCCAATTGATATCGCTTTTAGCGGCGGAACCGCTTGTATTGCCGCCTATATTGCCTCGAAAGTACAGCGCCAGCAGGAACTGGTCACGATCGTCGATATGGACCGGAGCTTCGATCCCTGGCAGGCTGAACGCTGCGGTCTGGCAGCGCCACACCTTTTTCTGATCCGGCCGGATACCATTTTTTCGGCATTAACTACCTTAGAGCGTGCGGCCCAAAACACTGCCCTGGTCATCGTGATGATGGGGCTGGTGACTGACCTATTGGCTGAAGTTGAGCCTGATCTACTCAAAACCTTGCTGCACCGGCTAAATATTATTATCAAACGTTCACCTAGTGTTTTCCTATTCCTGACGGCTCCTCGAGAAAACAACCCCTACAGCCCCGCTAACTATCCTGTCGGCTTCCCCTTGGCCGAGCTTGCCGACGTGCGCCTGTGGGTTCAAGACGAAACCTGGACCCACAAAGACGGCTTAACTAAGGCTTACAAAGCCAACTTAACCGTGATCAAGAATGAGCTGGCTATGCCCGGTCTGGGCGCCACGATTAGAGTCAAGTTTACGCGAAATTTTGCCGGTTAGGTAGCAATCCGCACCCGACTTTAACTACTAGGTGCATCTGCCGGCCGCTTGTGATTTTGTTTTGTTTACCTGTTTATGTATTTAACCCTGAGCCGACCGCAAAATGACGTTGTCGAAGAAAAGCGTATAAGAAATATTGCCGGTTAGGTACGATGGGGAGCCAGATATTAAACTCGTACTCAAGAAGAATCATAGCAGAATACGTCAAATGCCTCTCACATGACCAAAGTAAACGAAATTTTGCCGGTTAGATGAAGACCACTCGCGGTATGAGTGGCAAGCCTTACCTCCATTATGCAGACCATACGAAATTTTGCCGGTTAGATAATGGTCTTTTCCGGCCACGTTAGAAAGGCGTCCCGCCGATATCCGGCCATTTTTACGTCTATTTTTCAGCTTTGTCCGACAAATCCGGCCCATGCGAAATTTTGCCGTTTAGTTGGACCGCCTTTCCGCCGCTCCCCTGCCCTACTGCATAGGTCTCTCTTGAATTGTCAGGTCTTATCCGAAATTCTGCCGTTTAGATGATTAATTTGTCGCGCGGATTAGGTGTCAAAAAGGCGACCTGCGCTTCGAGACGATTGCGGTCCACACAACTGGCTTCGGATGAGGGCACTACTTGGACTCGCGGCCTTGGCCCAATAAGGCTAAGCGCCTGGCCTTGTCTCATCGACAACCGGGCTCGACAGGACAAAACGAACCGTGGTGGGTGAACCCACAATGTTAGTAAGCGTCGTCTCAATCAATCGGGTCAGCCGGTTCTCGAGCCAATCTTTGGCAAATTCATTCTGGGCAACAATTTCAAATTCACCGTTTTGGTAGTTCAAAACCTCTGTTTGCTTTAGCCAGCTTTCGAATGTTTGTTTGGTCATCTGTAAGCGAAGCTGCTTTAGCGTTGTCTGCCAAAGCTGAACAGCGCGCTCGCGCTCGGGATCGGTGGGCAGCGCCGGCTGCCGGGAAGTTGGTGGACCCAAATCATCGCCGGTTTCTGCTGCCTGTGACTGGGTCAATAAGACCCGGGTTTCAGCCGGCTCCAGGCCGCCAACATACACGTCGACCCAGCTCAGGAAAGTGTCTAATAATGCCGCAGGTATCTCAACCGCGGGCGCTTGATCGATACGCAGCAAATCGGCGGCCTCTTCAAACAAGTGCCAAGTTCGGTCATCTAGTTGGGCAAAGGCCAAAAACTCGGGTGGCGGCGAATCGTTGGCAAGTAAACGTTTGATTACGTAGCGGCGGGGGTCAAACAGACTTGGCTGGGTCTCGGCATAGAGAAACCAAGCTCCAATCTTTGCCACAGATAGATCTGGGTTGGTTAACAGCTTACTTCGCGTTGGCTCTTGTATCGACAATTCTTGAAGCAGTCTCTCGACTCGTTTTAACTCAGCAGCATGTGCGTGTATTTGTTGCTTTTGTATTTCTTGACTCTGAGAGAGTATTAATGAGTCTTTTAAAGTTGCGTCATTTTTTCCGATAGCCGGCGTGCCATGTTGCGGCATTTTTTCCGGTAGCTCGTCATCTAAACGACGTTTTTTCTCGTCACTATCCGGCATTTCTTCGGATGCCTGACCGTAAGCGAACTTTTGTCGGCTAGACAACCGATCAAAAATTGGGAACAGGTTGAGCTGGCCACTCTCCAAATCGTGGCCATAAAACTCACCTTGCAGGCGCTGGCGCAACTCAATGGCAATACGCTGCTGGTCATCGGGCGTCAACGGCTCATCCACCAGGCGAACCTGATACGAGGTCGGCTTGTTGCGAGCGCCGTGCCCGCCGTCTGAACCGGCAGGGGCCAGATGTGTAAAAAAGAGTGAGGCGTATGGATTGTCCATTAAGTTGGCCAAATTCCGCGTTGTTTGGCCGATAGAAGCGGCTAAGTCTTTTTTGAAAATTGTCATCGTATCTCGAAGTTCGCCACTGGATTCATCCCAGAAGCAGTGCCGGCGTAGGTAGATGATAATCCAGGCCAGAGCGTGCCCCAGTAAGCGAACCCACTCCAGGCGGAAGTATTGCCAGCCGACATAAAGTTTGTTGGGTTGGACAATGAGATTGTGCAGGTGGGAACAGTACTGATCGAGAACAACGACGCGCTCGTCGGTCGCGTAGTCGGCCAAGTTAATGCCTAGGTTATCTTCGACCAACTCCAAAATAGTTCGCCGTGGCAGCGATTTGGGTATTTGGCCGGTATAGGAAATTTTGTCGGTCAGGTCCGGCAGGGCTAGAATTGTCTGCAGCGCATTCAAGCTGGCCTCAAGAGAATCCGGACTTGAGGGCCTAACCTGGCGCAGTAAGTTGGCTAGCCCTAGCTGGTGGCGTGGGGATAGCGGTTCATCCAATAACAGCTGGTAGCGATTCTTATCGCGCACCTTTTTGCCGACTTGGGTTCGATATCGATAGCGATGCTTGATTTCAATCACAAACCAACCGCTGAACGGTTTTTTCAGGCAGCGCTCAATTGTGCGTTCGTCCAGAGCCGTTTCGCGGGATAGGGTCGCTTTGTCGATGATACACCAGTCGCTGCGCCGATTCCAGAAACAGTGCTGGCGCAGACCTACAATTAACCAGGCTAATGAAGGACCGAGCAGTGGTACCCATTCGTCAATGAAGTAACGCGTAACGGCAAACTTAAAATCAGGTCGAGTCGTGGCATTATAAAGGGTATTGTAAACCCCTTGTAAGTTTAGCTTATTGTCGTTGCCGAGCATAAAGCCTCGATCTTTGCCCTGTAAAAATAGGTAAGCAGCTCAAAAAGACTTTGCGCTCTTGACAAATCAACGACACCCTGGTATCATAAGGGCGTACATGGCCAAGGAAGCGCAAAGGCGCACCCTCCCCTTCCCCACGAAGGGGCCGGTACAAGTGAGAGATGGCACTCTCACTCAAATCTAGTCAAATAGACAGACAGCGATGAGGGACTTGGTGGCACAAGTCTCTTTTGCTTTTTAGGGACGTTGGCGGCGTCCCGATTGCAAAGAACAGAAACTTGACAGGTTTCTGCCGGCGCTGTCGAAACATACACCACAAGGCAGACTCCGCTTGCCGGTGGCGGCTCCTACGCGAAACGACCTGAAGCTATCTCGTCTCATTGTCACCAAATCGTTGTTTGGCTGCATTTTTCGCTTTGTATGATTATATCCACGGTTTCAAATCCTAACCACCGTTGCGAGCCGCATCGGTGGTTCTTTTCTGATTTCCGTTTCGTCGATCAAACGGTAACGATAGCTGCTGTCGAGAAAGGCGGGCAGCGACCTCATTGAGCTTGTCCTTTGTCAAGTTAGAGCTCGTGCCTAGATAGGCTTTGGTCGTCAGATCG
>JBFGLD010000567.1:0-4811 GCA_041576335.1 Anaerolineae bacterium
CTAGAAACGGCCGCCCGCGAATTGGGCCAAAGACTGGGGATACGCCATACCGTGCTAGAACTCGGGATTGAACCGGACTCTGAGGCCGGTCAGGGGCTGCCGGGCGATCTTCGCTTGACAGCGGATAATCAACAGGTTCGAGATAGGCGCAGGAGTGATTGACGATGCTTTCTAGGATTAGGCAAATTTTTTCTTTACCGGTTTTGGCAGACGAGGGTGAGGCATCGGTTCGAAGTTCCAAATTCACCATCCGCTACGCTGCGCTTGGTGTATTCTTCGGGTTAACGTTTCCCGTAATGGCTACGGGTATTCTGATCTTGACCCGCGCTATGCCGGTCGCGTTAGCCAGCGCGCTCGAACTGCAGCGCACCGAGCCTCTATTATGGATAATAACCCTTGTACCCGTCGTCCTGGGCGTGTTTGCAGCAGTCGCCGGTCACCGCGAAGATAGGCTGCGGCAGGCGTACACACGTCTTCAACAAGAGAAGCAGGGGATGGCAGCGCTTCAACAACTAACCGGCCAGTTAGAACGGCGGACGACACAGTTAAATACGGTTGCCAAAATCAGTCGTTACTTTTCCACAATCCTCAATCTTCAAGATTTGCTCAACGAGGTTGTCAATCAGATCAAAGATAAGTTTGGGTATTACCATGCCCACATCTATTTGCTTCAAGAAACTGAACCGGCATCTGCCACTCAAGAGGAGCGTCAGGCAGGGATACCCGTGCTGGTTGTGGCCGCCGGAACCGGGGCAGCCGGCGCGGAGATGCAGGCAAAAGGACATAAGATCGCGCTGAATGCTGCCAGTTTGGTGGCTCGAGCCGCGCGCTCCGCAGAGATTGTTGCGGTTGACAACGTCAGCGAGGCCATCGATTGGTTACCAAATCCGTTGTTGCCTGATACCATTTCTGAAATGGCTGTTCCGATTGTTCTGGAGGGAGAAGTAATTGGTGTTCTAGACGTGCAGCAAGATAAGCTGGGAGGTTTAGATGAGGGGGATGCCGGACTGCTTCAATCCTTGGCCAATCAAGTGGCCATTACAATTCGCAATATTCGACTTCTGAAACGGGTTGAAAATGATCTGGTTAAAGCACGTGAGCTTCAACGCCGATATATAGAACAGACCTGGGATAGGACAAGAATTACCCGGCAAAATACCGGACGGGTTCAATTTAGTTTGGGAGAGTCAAGCACGCTGGATGAAAAAAATGTTGCTGCGGCGCGGCGAAAGGCTTTGGATTGCCCAGAGCCCGTGGTGGTTGCATTTAATGATTACGACGGCGACGAACCATCGATTTCCCCCGATTATCAGGCGATCGTGGCACCGATTAGGCTGCAGAGTACATCAATCGGCAATCTGCAGCTGCACGAAGTCGGCAGCAATCGATCGTGGACCGCAGATGATATGGCAATTATTAGTGCCGTTGCCGATCAGGTTGCTCAGACCGCAGAAAACCTACGTTTGTTAGATACGATCCAAGAGCGGGCCAGCCGTGAACAGTTAATTAGTCAGATAAGTGCCAAGCTGAGACGAGCGCCCGATATCGAAACGCTTGCTAAAATTGGGGTGAGTGAACTTTCGCGAGTTCTGAATCCGGCTCGTACCTTTGTTCGGCTCGGGCCAGGCGTTATGCCCGCCTCGCCTCGAAATGACCCCGCGAACGGTAGTTCCCGTGAGGCGGTGTCCAATACGCCTGCTGATTCGGTGGAGGATACATAATGGCTCGTCCCCAACTGGACAACGAGGCTAAAACTATAAAGCAGCTTAGGTCTCAAGTAGCTTCTCTTCAAGAGTCGCTGGCGGCTTTAGCAGAGGTGAATGAAGATTTAAAGCAGCAACTCGAGGCGCAGGCCGGCGAACTGGCGATCGCCAGGCCCCAACTTAAGGAAGAAACCCAGCCATCCGCCATCATGCCGGCTAAAAAGACCACCGGACATGAAAACGTGATGTCGACAGGTGGAAGTGTTGCAGCGGGCTTGGACGTAATTACGCGTCTACTTCAGGCTGAAAGACGAGCGGCCCAGCTTGAAAAACTGGTTCAAACCGAGGCCGCGCTGTCACAGGCAGGTGATGAGGCAGAAATTCTGGCGACCGTAGCTAGAAATTTTGGGCTTGATCCGTCTGAGCGTCTTATTTTAGAATATTTGGAACTTGATCAGCCAGAGCACCGACCGGTCAGCGCCTATTCAGCTGCCGTCTGGCGCGATGGGGCTATCCAACCCGATGATTTGTCTTTAGGACGAGATTACTGGCTCGAACATTCTCCGATAACAAAGCTGTGGATCGGTAATCCGTTCGATGCTGTATTTGTCTCGAATGTATTTGCCGATCCTCGGGTTGATGATGGTATCCGCTTGGTTGCGTCGCAGCTTGGCTTGCAGTCTATCGCAGTGCTACCTCTTTTTAGCGGGGAGCGTTGGCAGGGATTGATTCTGTGTACCTGGGCCCGGCCGCAGGATTTCACCGCTGAGCAGCGGTTCATATGGCAACAATTGCTCGATCCCGTGGCAGCCGTCGTTGCCAGACGCCGCGCCTACCTGGACCAACAGGCTCTCTTGGCCGAAACAGAACTTTTGTACAATACAATTCGACGCATCAATGAGGTGGTCGACCTGCAGTCTATTGTGGCGGCCGTTGCCGAGGGTCTGGCGCTACCGGCCATAAATCGGGCAGCGTTGGCCAAGTTTGAAAGAAATCCGGCCGATGACCTCGAAACCATGACGGTTTCGGCAAACTGGTACTGCGGGCGTGGCACCCCGCCGCTGCCGGTCGGTAGATCTTATCCGCCGGAGATGTTTGATATTATCCGGGGTTTGTTGACCACCGAGCCGATTATCTTTGATGATATACAGCATGATGATCGAATTCGCGTAGCGACCTTGACCGCGTTAAGAGAGCTAAACATCTTGGCTCTGATCGTCTTACCCTTGTGGGTTGGTGAGCGGCTGTTAGGAGCCTTGCTACTTGAGTCGGATGAGGTATACCGCTTCACCGATTTCAACGTGAGGTCCTACACCCCGATAGCTCACCAAATGGCGATAACTATTGATAACCAACGCTTGCTGGCCGAAACACGCGCGGCCTTGGCCGAGGTCGAGGCAACCCAGCGCCGCTATACGCTGCAAGCGTGGCACGAATACCGGTCTAGAAATTCGGTGGCCAGCTACGAGCATATCCGTGAGGGTGAGGCCCTGGTAACCGGAAATTTACCGCCAGAGGTTGAGGCGACCGTCCTTAATTACCAGGCTTCAGCAAGCTCATCTCCGGCTGATCTTAAACCGGCTGCCCATCGTCCGGGGGAAAAAGACAAAAATGCGCCTGATGCTGTCAAATCAAATTTATTGGTACCGCTCACAGTTCGAGACCAGGTGATTGGGGTATTGGGCTTACAAGAGACAGATAAAACAAGGCAGTGGCTGCCTGAAGAAATTTGGCTTGTTGAGGCCATCGCCCGAGAAATGGCGCTCGCAGCCGAAAATTTACGTCTCCTGGATGAAACCCAGCAGCAAGCAGCTCGAGAAAAGCGGGTCAATGAAATAGGAGAAAAAATCCAGGCTGCCCAGTCGTTGGAAGAGGCTCTGCAAATTGCGGTGAAGGAAGTTGGTTTAAGCCTGCACGCTCCAAAAACAACGGTGCAACTTACCGTAAAATAAGTTGGGGTGTCTGCACGATCGTAAGGAATTGAAATGGATAACCCAAATCATCAGCCACTTGACCAACCAAACAGGCGCGGTTATCGTCTCTCGAAGCTTTTTCATTTTTTTGATTATAGCTTGCGTACTAAGCTGATTAGCGCCTTCTTGGTCGTGACCCTTATGCCCTTGGGATTATTGGCTTTAATGAATTACGTTAATGCCCGGAGAGTTTTGATCAATGAGGCAAATCAGAGGCTTGAAGCCGCAGCTCTACAAACGGCGACCAATATTGATGCTTTCATTCAGACAAATTTGGATGCAGTTCGGGCCGAGTCCCAAATTCCAGACTTTGTCGATTATTTGAGTGCGGATCGAGATCAGAGTTTGGCATTGGCCAAGCTAAGCGCTACGCTCACCAGCTTGAGCGACAAGAACCCTGCCCATATTGCCTCGTACGCGCTGTTGGATAGCGAAGGGGTCAATGTCGTAGATAGCCGTAGCCAAAATATTGGACTTAATGAAGCTCATCGAGACTATTTTCGAATACCGCTAGAAACAAATCGACCCTATGTGTCGCCTGTACTCTTCTTACAACCGGAAGGGGAACCGTCTCTTTACTTTAGTAGCTCGGTGCGGAACTCGCTCGGGAAAAGTGTCGGAGTGCTGCGCATACGCTATAACGCGACCATACTGCAAGAATTGATTGAGCAATATACCGGCGCCTCGCAAGATAAAACGTTTGCCATTTTGTTGGACGAGAATCGTATTCGTCTGGCCGATGCCGCTGCACCCGAATTACTCTACAAGGCGGTGGTTCCCTTGAACGCGGTTCGTATCAACGAATTAAAAGCAGCTAACCGGCTGCCGGATTTACCGCCCGTAGACTTATCGACGAATCTGCCCTTGTTTGAGCAGGGCTTAATCAACGTAACTAATCAGCCCAATTTTACCGGTCGCGCTCATCCCGGGGCGGAGTTGGAACAAGGTGCGGTGGTCAGGCTCAAAACCAATCCGGCCTGGCTCGTAGCCTTTGTACAGGCCCGGTCGGTATTTTTAAGTTCAATTGAGGAGCAAATCCGGAACGTTGTTTTAATCGCACTTGGAATAGGGTTAGCTGTCACCCTTGTGGCTGTCGTTGTATCGCAGCGATTGGCTAAACCTCTCGTCAACTTGA
>JBFGLD010000568.1:0-4810 GCA_041576335.1 Anaerolineae bacterium
CAAGGTCATTTCCTACGACCGCCTCATTCGGGGCACAGATGCCGTTGACTACTATGTGACCTTTGACAGCCTGGCTGTCGGGGCGCAGCAAGCCCAATTCCTGGTGGACAATGCCACCGGCAGTGGGCATCCGCTTTATCTCTATGCCGGGGCTGCCTCCGATAATAACGCCTTCATCTTCTTCCAGGGCGCCTGGGAAGTTTTGCAGCCCAAGATTGCCGACGGCACCTTTGTGATCAAGAACTCCGACGCAGCGGTTGCACTCCAGGACAAAGCTGACCTGAGCCGTGAAGAACTGGCCAATATCGTCGGTCAAATCACCACCAACTGGGACTTCAACACCGCCAAGAACCTGGCCGAAGCCAACCTGACCGTTGCCCAGGCCGAAGATAAGGGCGACGTCTTCATTCTGGCCCCCAACGATGGTACAGCCCGGGCCATTGCCGATGTCTATGCGGCCGACACCGATGTGAGCACCTACTATATCACCGGTCAAGACGCTGAGAAAGCCTCCCTGCAGTACGTGATTGACGGCAAGCAATCGATGACCGTCTTCAAAGACGTCCGCACCTTGGTTAATGATAGCATCAACGCGGCCGTGGCCTTGCTTGAAGGTGGAGAACCTATCTCAAAGGGAACCTACGACAACGGCGCAGCCGAGATTCCGGCTATCCAATCCCAGGTTATCACCATCGACCAAGGCAATGTTAAAAACTTGATCGAAGATTACTATGCCGATTCAGTTGGCGACTTTGACCTCAGTGGAGTAGAGTAAACCTCGTCGTTGCCAAAAATATAGAGATAGTGATGGCTAAGCCGTCACTATCTCTAATATATCATTTGCATTTTCTGGAGTCGTAATATGAACAAT
Source organism: Anaerolineae bacterium (assembly GCA_041576335.1). Classification (GTDB taxonomy): domain Bacteria; phylum Chloroflexota; class Anaerolineae; order 4572-78; family J111; genus JANQQF01. The sequence goes on from JBFGLD010000568.1 coordinate 872, forward strand.
ATAAATACTCCCATATTGGAGATGAGAAGTATTACCAAGGAATTTCCCGGCGTGAAAGCACTGGATAACGTCACCTTTGAAGTCGAAAAGGGTGAGATTCGTTTTCTGGTCGGTGAAAATGGCGCGGGTAAATCTACCTTGATGAAAGTGTTGAGCGGCGTTTGGCCTTATGGGCAATATACCGGCGATATTGTCATCAACGGACAAGTACAGGAGTTTGGGGGCATTCGCGATAGTGAACGCATGGGCGTGGGCATTATTTATCAGGAGTTGGCGCTTTTCCCCGAATTGACGGTCTATGAAAATATCTTTGTGGGCCACGAGATTCACAAAAACTCAAAGATTGACTGGAACGAAACCATCAAACGCGCCAGCGAAATGCTGGATCGGGTAGGGCTTGATGTAAATCCCGAGGCAAAGATTAAAAGCCTGGGGGTAGGTCAGCAGCAATTGGTTGAGATTGCCAAAGCATTAAGTAAAGATGTAAAACTCCTTATTCTGGATGAGCCTACCGCGGCCTTGAACGAAGATGATGTTGATAACTTGTTTGTCTTGCTGCGCGGACTGAAAGCTCAAGGGGTTACCAGCATTATGATTTCGCACAAGCTGAAAGAAGTCATAGAGCTTTCCGATACGGTCACGGTTATACGTGACGGACAGACAATTTGTACCCTGGATAATCACATAGGTGAAGTAACCGAAGATTCGTTGATCAGGCACATGGTTGGTCGTGAAATCGAAAACATTTATCCGAAACGAGACCACAAGCGCTCCGAAGAAGTAGTGCTTGAAGTACGAAACTGGAATGCCTTTAATCCGAGCCTGGAAAGAGACATTCTGAAGGATATGAATTTCAACCTGAAGAAAGGGGAAATCATTGGCATTGCCGGGCTGATGGGGGCAGGACGCACGGAACTTGCCTTGAGCATATTCGGAAATGTACCTGGTTACCGTTTAAGCGGTGATATATTGCTCCACGGTGAGAAGATGGAGTTCAAGAACCCCAGGGCGGCCATAGAGGCGGGCCTCGCCTACGTAACCGAGGACAGAAAAGGCGATGGTCTGATCCTGGACCAGACTGTGAAGGGGAATACCACCCTGGCAAATTTACAAGAAATAGCCCATCGCTACGTTATTGACGAGAATCTCGAGATAAAAGTTGCGAATGAATATAGAGACTCGATGAATATTAAAACCCCCAGTATTTTGCAAATAGTAAAAAATCTAAGCGGCGGCAACCAGCAGAAGGTGTCTCTGGCAAAATGGTTATTTGTCAAGCCTGATATCTTGATTCTGGATGAGCCAACGCGGGGCATCGATGTCGGCGCAAAATTTGAAATTTATACCATCATGAACCGGCTGGTAGAACAAGGCATGAGTATTATCATGCTATCGTCCGAATTGCCTGAGGTTTTGGGAATGAGCGACAGGGTGTACGTTGTGTCCCAGGGAAAAATTACCGGCGAATTACCGATCGAAGAAGCAACCCAGGAAAATATTATGCACCTGGCAACAAGAGAATAAGGAGACAGAGGATGTCTTTTATCAGTGAATTACAGAAAGTCTTAAGGCAAAACATACGCGATTACGGGATGTTTATTGCCCTGTTCGCGATCATGGCCTTCTTTACCGTCACCACAGATGGCGTTTTCATTTCATCGAGAAACATCAGCAACCTGCTAAATCAGACGGGCTTCATTGCCGTATTAGGCGTGGGCATGATGCTGGTTATTGTCATCAGGCATATTGATCTATCGGTCGGCTTTTTGTCCGGCCTTCTTGGGGCGCTGGCAGCCATTGCTCTGGAAAGTTGGGGCTGGCCCGTCTATGTGGTTCTGCCGGTGGTCTTGGTACTCGGTATTTTGGCCGGCTCAATCACCGGCACCCTGGTAGCGATGGTGGGCATTCCCGCCTTTGTCGCCACACTGGCCGGATTTTTGGTTTATCGCGGGGCCATCCTGGTGGCGCTTCAAGAGACCGGTACAATCATTGTTACAAGCGAAACGTTTAATGCCATTGGCAATGGCTTTATTCCCGACATTCCCGGCCTTGACGGATTTTTACCGGGTGTCCATAAATTGACGCTTTTGCTGGGAATCGTGGCTATCGTATTGTACATCATGAGCGAAATCAAGAGCCGTAACAATAAGAAAGCCTACAATTTTGAGGTCTTATCAACGAATATATTTGTTCTTAAACTGGTATTCGTTTCGGTCCTAGTCGGCAGTATCACCTGGATATTGGCCGGGTTCAGAGGTCTCTCATGGACGGCTGTGGTGGTCTTAGTTGTGGTTGGCATCTATCATTTTGTGACCACCCAAACCATATTGGGCCGGCAAATTTATGCAATTGGCGGAAATCCGGAGGCGGCCGAGTTGAGCGGCATCAGCGTAAGGAAAGTAACTTATACGGTTTTCTGCTCGATGGGTATGCTGGCCGGTTTGTCGGGCATCATGTTTGCTTCCCGCTTGCAGTCCGCTACGATGACGGCCGGCACTCTGTTTGAGTTGGATGCGATCGCGTCGGCGTTTATCGGTGGCGCTTCAGCGGCTGGCGGCGTGGGCAAGGTTATCGGGGCAGTGATCGGGGCGCTGGTGATGACGTCACTATCCAGCGGTATGAACCTGATGAGCATCGACATATCCTACCAGTTCATTGTCAGAGGTGCTGTGCTTGCGGCCGCGGTTATCTTTGATGTGACAACCCGTGGCAAAGGATAGAAAAAACATCCCATAAAAACTTATAATAGTCTATTAGGAAGGTTATGGCTAATGTCTAAGAATTTGATGAGCAGAATAAGGGATATTTGGAACGTAGTACTTCCGCCACTTCCCCAGCCGTCTTTGATGACCGGCACCGCCCAAACCATGTTATCGTGGCCCAAAGTCATAAAATCTATGGATGAGGTTCCCGATGCCTTCAGAACGTTTTTCAAAACGTGGCTGGGAGACACCGCGGAATTTCCGCATGTCATCCTCTCACCCGCCAAAACAGGCTTTTTTAGTGCATCCAGCGACAAACTTATTTGTCAGATGAATGACACCATCTATGTAGTTGAGCAATTTCGTGACCGCATCATTGCGAATGGTTACACCCCAGAAAATATCCGTGATGTCGAAGTTGGGGTTGTTCTTCTACACGGCTGGATCACAATCAAAGGGATTAACAAAGAGGGTGTTCCGGCGGTGTCGATGTTTTTATTCAACTCAGCCCAAAGCGAAATGTTTTCATCGTTCATCGCTAAAATCCGGTCAGCCCCGGCCAAACCGGATGAGGCGGCGCTGAATACGGAAAAATCAAAACTCGACTATTTGTCGCAGTTGGATTTTAAGTTTATGAACTATGCCAGGAGCAGTTTGATGGGCGGGGAACGGGTAATCCACTCCGTCTGGCAGCCCGAAATCTTTACCACCGTGGGGGCAGTATTGGGTTTGTCACTCACGCGAAGCCTTTCGCCGGCACACCTGGCCCTGCTAACAGACAAAGAAATGATTCTGATTCAAGATGAACCCCGTTCCAGGGGAAACAAGGGCGTTAGATATGGCGGAATCAGGCATTATATTCCGCTGCGCAGTATCGGCGCCGTTTCGCTAATAGAACAAGCAAACGACTTAGTGACCTTATCCATACACCTGTCCGAAGATGAGCGTGTGGATAGCCTGTTCGCGGTTTCCAAAGAGAAAGAGTTATTGCAACTCAAAACTGAGATTGAAAAATTGATTAGACGTGTTGCATAATAAAACTCCGAGTAATCTTTCCACAGTATGTGGTGCTTCAAATTGCTCCAAAGATACTACAGATTATAACGATTGAGTTGCCTCGCCCTTACATTTGGTGAGCCTGATTGGAGGGATAAAAAATGACAAATGCTTATAAAATAGCGGTTCTGGGGCCTATCCCCAGGGACCATATTACCACCTATGAAGGGGCCGAGGTTCA
>JBFGLD010000569.1:0-4793 GCA_041576335.1 Anaerolineae bacterium
ACGCATGATCCATCGTTTGAACGAATTGAGGCTTGTCGACCATTTACCGTATAAAGGTGTGCTCCTGACGGAACCTGGTAGAAAAGTAGCGCTGCTTAATATTCGCCGACATCGACTGGTGGAGCGCTTTCTGGTAGATGTTCTCAGGTTTCCCTGGTATGATGTTCATGACGAGGCCGACGAACTGCACCGAGGCATTACCCAGCGGATTGAAGACCGTATTGACGAGATTCTGGGGCATCCCCATACGTGCCCTCACGGCGACCCCATTCCGACCCGTGATGGGGTTATGCCTGAAATCGGTGATCGGCCCATTAATGTGGTGCCGGTTGGAGCCAAAGGGACAATTACCAGGGTTAAAACCCACGAGCCTGAGAAACTCAAATATCTGAGTGACATTGGCCTTATGCCCGGGGTATCTTTCGAGTTAGTTAACCGGGCCCCTTTTAACGGCCCCCTGCGCCTTAGATTAGGCCGGCGGGAGCAGGTGATCGGGTCTGAGTTGGCTAATGCCCTGTGGGTACTTTGTTCGACCCCAACACCGCCCCGTTCGACTGAAGAAAAAGTTGTCAAAGAGGCCAGTGCCTAGCCGAATCATAAAGGGTGCCGCTTGAAAGCAGCACCCTCACTTTTTACATCATGGATTGGGCAAATTGCCAAAGAGCTGTTTACCAAACCAAAAAAGGAACAGCGTTATTAAAATTTCCGGGTAACGCCGGGCCTACTCCCGTTTGCCGGGGAGTTCCCTCACCCGCTTAAAATTCAGCTTCATCCTCGCGCGGATTCCGAGCTAAATAGTCTTCAACGAGCAGCAGATTTTGTTGAGTAGCTCGCTTGACCACCTGCAGCAAATCTGACATACTCGATACTTCCTCCAACTGTTCGGTCACAAACCACTGTAAAAACTGCCGGGTTAAATGATCGTTTTCCTTAATAGCCAGATCGACTATACTATTGATTTGCTCGGTCACCTTCAACTCTTGGTTTAAAGCCAACTGGACGGCTTCCTCAGCCGAGTCAAAGTGATTTTTAGGCTGCTTAGTGGCCGGTACAAGTGGCTGCGCCCCCGCCTCGGAAAGGTAGTGGAGTAGTTTCATGGCGTGCATGTGCTCTTCTGCAGCCTGAGCGTGGAAGAATTTCGCTAACTCTGGTAAAGTCTCCGCTTCAAAATAAAAGGCGATGGCAATATACTGGCCTGAAGCGCTAAATTCTTCAACGACCTGCGTGTTTATGGCATCGTTAACGGATTGCTTGAGCAGCGAGGTCATTTTATCCTCCGGATTAGATTTGTCGAAATTAGGATATTTGAATCAAACCGTACTCTTGTTCACCAAAAATGTCAAATAAAGCCACTTTCCAATTGGCGCCTGCCCTTGCTGATCGTATTTCGCCCCCAGTGGAAGAATCGGGCGCCTGCCTTTCAATCAACAACCTCATCTTGCTGATTAAGCACGTGCCACAATTCAACGGCTTCCGGGTCTCGCTGTGTGGTCGATAAATTGTAGCGGTCAAGAGACCACCGTTGCGGGTCCTGATGAATGTAACTTTTCACAGCAAGATACGTTTGTTCGTGCCGAATGACGTGTTCGTAGTAGTTTCACTGCCATAATTTCCCCGGCAAAGATTTCCAGTTTTTCTGCTTTACGCCGCGAATGTATTCATTGCGAATTGCTTTGTTTAACTCCCCTGAGTGTGGTAGAATGGAGCACCAATCGGACGGCTAAAACGAAACAATTATTTATGAAATTGTCCGTTACGTTTTGAAGCAAAAATTCGAAAAACGTTTTGATTAATAAAGAGCCGTTGCTGAGGAGAGTCGATTGTGACACGCTCACAAGCGCTGACAATTGGAATTATGTTCGGGTTTGTCGTCCTTATCTTTGGTGGACTCGCTGTTTTCTTATTTTCCGGGTCCTTTGAGGGATTCGCTGCCCCCACACCTTCTCCGACGGCTACGCCACTCCCTCCTCCAGAACCCACGCCTACCTTCCCCAACTTTCTTCCCACCCCCAGCCGGGAACCGCCCGTCCAGTTGCAGCCAACGGCTACCAATACGCGACTGCCAACGGCAACCCCGCAGCCCGCAAAAACACCAACCCCGACCATCGTTTTCCAACTAACCCTGCCCTTGCGCCGGCCTACAGCTACCCCGATTTTGCCACCGGCCGACCTCGTTCCCGCTACGGTAACGGGTGTACCCAGTGTTGAGCCCACCGCCACCGTCCAACTGCAATACAATATTTCCTTCGAGGCCCAGCGGTCGCGGATTGATGAGGGCAAGTGTACCCGCTTGTCGTGGCGCGTCGAGGGTGCAATGGCCGTGCGGCTCGACGGCGAACCGGTTGCCTCGGCAAGCCGGGATGAGGTTTGCCCGAAAAAAGATACGACGTACCGGCTCACCGTTTATTTACCCGACGGTAATCAGGTTACTCGTGAGCTCACAATTACCGTCCGAAAAAATGATAACGATAATAACAGCAACAATAGTAATGGTAACAGCAACAATAGTAATGGTAACAGTAATAGTAACGACAACAACAACAATAACGGGTAACAGAAAAAAACAAAATTTACTATTGACAAAATCTTAGTTTTATATTAAGATAGGATTTAATTAAATAGAACATATATTCTCACTATTCTCGAAAGGGGGAAACAATGTATCAGAAGTTGGTAATAGTGGGCAACCTTGGCAGCGATCCTGAAATGCGCTATACGCCGTCCGGGCAGGCGGTTACGAATTTGAGCGTAGCCACCAATCGTCGTTGGACGGGCAATGATGGGCAGCAGCAGGAAGAAACAACATGGTTCCGGGTTTCAGTATGGGGCAAACAAGCGGAAACGGTCAACCAGTATTTGAGTAAAGGGCGTCAAGTACTCATCGAAGGCCGCTTGACTCCCGACCGGGAATCAGGCGGGCCGCGTATTTGGACCGATCAAAGTGGCAATTCGCGCGCCAGTTACGAAATGATGGCTTATGAGGTTAAATTCTTAGGTGGCCGCGGTGAAAGCTCCGGCTTCAGTAACAACATGAGCAGTGAGCCGGTTGCGGCCGACGAGGGTATCACCGAAGATGAAATTCCTTTTTAGCTAAATTGACAATAATGAAACTGTAAGGCAGCATGAAGCCGTTCTTGATTAAGAACGGCTTTTTTTTTGGTCTTTTGATGACCCAAGCTGCCGCCGCTTGACCGGCAGGCAGCAGCTTGGATTGCGACAAGGAGTTTACAATGTCCGAGCCGACGGCTGAAAAGCCTATACGTCTGAACATTCAACTGCCCGCCGATTTAGAAGCCACTTATGCCAATGTTGCCCTGATTAGCCACTCCGCCTCTGAAATCATCATCGATTACGCCAGAGTAATGCCCAATACGTCAATATCAAAAATTCACGCTCGCATCGTCATGACTCCGATGAATGCAAAGCTGCTGTACCGCGCTTTAGGTGAAAATCTCAAAAATTTTGAAGCAAAATATGGCGAAATTAAAACCCCCAGCCAGAACATTATTATTGATCGTGACCACGGCTTTAACCTAAAGTAAACTGGCGATACGTTAGACTCCCACAGCGGAATTAGCCGGGCCTCTCAAAGTCTCGCCCTTGCTCATATACCGGCACTTATGCTTACCAGGAGTTACCATTGCAAGAGCTACAAACTATAATCGATCACATAAACCAAGTTCTCGAAGCGAAAAATGCGATTCGCGATCAAACGCTGGCACGCTCTCGAGCACTGATTCGCTACTGTGCCAACTCGATCCGGGCTACCCATCGAGGTGATGACGGTACGGCCCAAGAATTATTGAACACTGCCCGCCGTGCGGCCGCGGACATGATTAGCGCAGCTAAGCAATACCCCGACATCTACTACGCCGGCTATACCCAGGATGCGCTAAAAGAAATGGCAGAAGCACACCTCACCCGCGCAATTATCTTGGACGAGCCACTGCCCAGCCCGGAAGAATTGAATATTGAGCAGGCTGCCTATCTAAACGGGTTAGCTGAAGCGGCCGGCGAGCTGCGTCGCTTTGCTCTGGACGCCCTACGCCAAGGCAAGGTGCCGCGGGCTGAAGAGATCCTGGGGGCGATGGATGATATTTATAGTATTCTCATTACCATCGATTTTCCCGACGCCATTACCGGCGGATTGCGGCGTAATTCGGATATGGTCCGGGCCGTTTTAGAGCGTACCCGTGGCGATGTAACCACGGCCGTTCGACAAGAGGCAATGAAAGCTGCGCTGCAAGCCTTTGAGCAGCGCGTCGGCTTATCCGCCGACGAAGCGGACGGGCTGTGATGTTAACCTCAGCTGCCACCAATAAGGGTTCGTTTATTTTTTAGTCCGGCAAAGTCGATCAATATAGTTTGTGTGGCTTTTACCATCTTTGCAGCGGGGCGTTGTCCGAGTTAAACGGCCTGTTCTCTAGTTATTGACTCTCCGGAGCGGATTCCAGCGGCAGGGGCGTTTCGGGATCACCTTCCGCCAAATTGGGGGTTTCCGTTGCCGGCGGCGTTGCAGCAGCATCACCCTGGTCGTTTGGATTAGGCTGCGGGGTTAAGGTTGCGGGATTATCTACTTTTTCCCAGACTTGGTCCGCGACTCGCCCTTCCTCACCCATCAAACCGCGATTGATGCCGTTGACGACAACCTCGACCCCGCCGGCATTGCCGGCTCGAATCGCCACCCGCCGTTGGCCGGTCCACTCCCGACTCTCATCGGCTTGGAGAATACCCTCGAAGGCTTTTTGATCATCAACCAAGATTTGAATCCACGACGGCTGCCGAATGACCAA
>JBFGLD010000570.1:0-4793 GCA_041576335.1 Anaerolineae bacterium
TGAGCGCTACGGCCAAATCCGCAATTGTGGTATCTTCAGTTTCGCCGGAACGGTGGGATACAACGGCCGTCCAGCCGGCGCGTTTGGCCATTTCAATCGCAGCAATCGTTTCACTCAAAGAGCCAATTTGATTGAGTTTAATCAGGATGCTGTTGGCCACCTTCAACGCGATCCCCTTCGTCAGACGTTCGACGTTGGTCACCAACAAATCATCGCCAACCAACTGAACTCTATCACCTATTGCCTGGTTCAGGGCAACCCAGCCGTCCCAATCATCTTCGGCCAGGCCATCCTCAATCGAGATAATAGGGTACTGGTTGACCCAACCTTCCCACAGCTTGACCATATCTTCGCTAGATAAAGTTTTTCCTTCGATACGCAAGTTGTACTTGCCGCCCTCATAAAGTTCTGATGTAGCCGGATCGAGGGCAATTAGAACCTGCTCACCGGCTTCGTAACCGGCCTTTGTAATTGCCTCCAAAATCAGGTCAAGCGCTTCGTTGTTGCCTTGTTTCAAGGCTGGGGCAAATCCGCCTTCATCCCCTACATTCGTGTTGTAGCCTTTATCTTTGAGCACCTTCTTGAGCGCGTGGTAGATTTCGGTGCCCCATTGTAGGCTTTCGCGGAAAGTCGCCGCGCCAACGGGCATCACCATAAATTCTTGAAAATCCGTAGTCTGCCAGCCGGTATGGGCTCCCCCATTGAGGATATTCATCATCGGTACCGGCAGCGTACGCGCACTAACGCCACCCAGATAACGGTACAGTGACTGACCGGTACTTTCCGCGGCAGCTTTAGCCACGGCTAGACTTACACCTAGAATGGCATTGGCCCCCAGATTTGACTTGTTCGAAGTGCCGTCTAACTGGCGCAAAAAGGCGTCAATTCCCTCTTGATCGGTGGCGTTCCAACCATAGAGTTCCGGAGAAATTGTTTCGTTGATATTTTCAACGGCTTTCTCGACCCCTTTTCCTAAATAACGTTCTTCATCCCCATCCCGCAGTTCCAGCGCTTCGTGAACGCCGGTCGATGCTCCGGACGGAACCGCGGCCCGCCCAAAAGCAGAGTCTTCTAAAATTACTTCCACCTCTATGGTTGGATTACCCCGAGAGTCAAGAATTTCTCGACCGATGACTTCTTCGATAAAGCTCATGATTCCTCTCCTGTTGCTGTTCTAGAATGACAACTCAGTGCAAACGTAGGCAAACTGAGCGGATTGAAGCTGACATGCCAGCTCGATACGCATGAGGGCTATCTTACACGCAATCATTAACATGAGCAACTCAACGGTAATTAAGCTGAACCGAATTACAGAATATTTCTCTAATCGTAATTGTCTATTTCGCCAAATCTCGATCTTCTATGCATAATAACGGAGCGAATGCTCGTATGTAATTCCAAGGAGTAATAGACCCGTGTACAATCATAAATCTTCATACCTTCTACCGCTGCTTGTCGTGATAGCGATCCTGCCAATGGCTTGCAGCAGCGACAGGACTGCCTCGCAGCAAAAAAATCTTACGACCGTTACCTCCAGGGCAACCAAAGCCGAGATACTGGCACCCGCCCCTACGTCGACGCCAACTATGACATCCACCTCTCAACCCACCGCCACGTCAACGCCCACTTCCGTCCCCTCAAATACCCCAACGGCTACCGCTAGCTCGACCCTCACACCCACCCCTGACCCGTATGCCGGGTTGACCATTGCCGATATAGCGACCCGCACTTACGGCGGCGGAGAAATAACGGTGGAAGAGGTCTTGGGCGTTACCGAAACGTTCACCCGCAGTCTAATCACTTATCCCAGCGACGGACTGACCCTTTACGGCTTCATGAATACGCCTAAAGGTGACGGTCCATTTCCGGTAGTTTTGGTCATGCACGGCTACGTTGCCCCAGAACGATTTAGCACCATTGCCTATACTACTCGCTATGCCGATGCCCTGGCGCAGGCTGGTTACTTGGTCATTCATCCAAATTATCGCAACTGGCCCCCCTCCGACGACGGGCCCGACAGCTTTAGGGTAGCTCACGCTCTCGACGCTATGAATTTGGCAGCCATCATTCGCGAGCAGGCCGGCCGACCAGGCCCGCTGGAGCACGTCGATTCAGACTTTGTTGGTATGCTTGGACACAGTATGGGCGGCGGTATCACCTTACGGGTCATCACCGCCGGGCCCGAGGTGCAGGCGGCGGTTCTGTACGGTTCGATGAGTGGCGATGAAATACAAAATTTTGAAAAAATCTTGATTTGGTCAGGGGGAGAACGCGGTGCTGACGAGCTGGCTACGCCACCAGAGCAGCTAGAACGGATTTCGCCAATTTTCCACCTGGACCGAATTAGCGCAGCGGTTAGCATTCACCACGGCGAAAATGATGGCACCACACCGCTGGCCTGGTCAACGGACCTGTGCCAGCGCTTACAGACTCTTCAGAAAACGGTTGAATGTTTTACCTATCCCGGTCAGCCCCACACATTTCAAGGCGAACAGGACCAGCTATTTATCCAACGCGTCATCGATTTTTTTGATCGACAGTACCAAAATTAAGAGATAAAGCTTAACCGGTAACCCTAGCGCTTTTATTCTAGCGGTGGCCGCGGGTTTATAATACGCTAGAGAGCTTTTGGATTAAGGTAATCAATCACTCTCTGGGTTCGAACCATTTGTTCGGCAGCAAGGAGGCACAGTATGAATGATCAACGCGAAACCGGCGATGTTCGGGCACACGTTTTTATCTCTGGACGCGTGCAGGGGGTCAGTTTTCGCTGGTATACTAAGCACAAGGCCCAAGATTTAGGGTTGAAGGGATGGGTTCGCAACCTGTGGGATGGCCGCGTCGAAGCCGTTTTTGAGGGTGAAGCAACGGCAGTGCGGCAGGCCGTCGCCTGGTGTCATTCAGGCAATCCTCCAGCCCGGGTCGACAACGTTGAAGTCAGTTACGAAAAGCCCACGGGCGAACTGAACAGCTTCCGGATAAAAATGGGATATTGAGAGCCACAATCGATGAACCGCCAGGCTATTCTTAAAAAATTTGCCCCGGATGGGCTGCTGCCCGCTCCATGGAAAACATTCGTGCAAGGTGACGCCGCTTTGGTACCAACCGGCCAGACGCTGCGATTCGTCAACACCAACACCGTGACCAGCCGCTATACCGACGCCCAAATCGATGATTATCAAGGGCTGGCGCGCCGCGAACTTATTTGGCAGCCGCCGCTTCAGATGACGGTGCGAGCCCGTTTCTCTCACCCGACCGGCGTGCTGCGCGGGACGGCCGGCTTTGGTTTTTGGAATGATCCGTTTTTGATGACGGGCCGGCGCATGCCAGCTTTGCCCCGCGTCGTTTGGTTCTTTTACAGTTCTGCGCCCTCGTATATGAAACTTGATTTGCAGACACCCGGTTTCGGCTGGAAAGCAGGCACGCTCGACGCGCTGCGCTGGCCATTTTTTGCCCTGCTGCCTACAGCTCCCTTGGCTGTGCCTCTGATGCACATCGGCCCACTCTATCGCGCTTTCTGGCCGATTGGCCAGCGGGCCATCAACGTCAGCGAATCAATCGTACCGGTTGAGATGACCGAATGGCATCTCTATTCTATTTATTGGCACGCAGAAAATGTTCGTTTCACCGTGGATGACGATATCATATTGGATTGTCGCACGTCACCCGGTGGTCCGCTGGGTTTTGTGATGTGGCTGGATAATCAATATATGGTCATCACACCCTGGGGTCAGTTTAAGTATGGTCTACTGGATACGCCCGGAGAGCAGTGGATGGAGGTAGAGCAGGTGGAGATAATAATGAAAGCACAAATTTAATTCAACTGCTAAGCCATTAAGTTCTCTACCCACTTTTTTGCTACAACCAACGTCATATCATGATGTAGATGATAATTTTCGCCTTACGCCTCACTAACTCAGCCGGGATGCCGGTAAATTTCTGCTTATTATTGAACGATCAATTCGGTCTCATCAAATAAGGCCGACGTTTTAGTTGATAATTGTGCGGCTCTGTTCGTGCATATAAAGTGGCAGGGTATATAGGGCTCCGATGCCTTTACCCGTAGTGCCGCTCCCTTTCCAGCCGCCAAAAGCCTGCACACCCGGCCAAGCACCGGTGGTTGCCCCGGCGGCGCGGTTGACGTAGATTGTACCCGACTGAATATTGTCGAGAAACCAATCAACTTCTTTTTCGTTCTCGCCGAAAAAGCCGGCGGTTAAGCCATAGGCTGTATTATTGGCCTTTTCCATCGCTTCATCCAGTGATTTAACCTTGGCCAGATGCAGAATCGGCACAAACAATTCATTCACCACAAGTTCGTGATCTTCCGGCAATCCCTCAATTATCGCCGGTTCAACAAAGTAGCCCCGCGCCAGTTCGCCTTGTTTTAGTACGTTACCTCCGACCAGGATCTTAGCGCCGCCGGCACGCGCCTTATCGATACTCTGTTTATATTTTTCGTATGCTTCTCGGTGAATTACTGTTCCCATAAAGACGTTACGCTGGCTGGGATCTCCAACCGTGATATTTTTGGTCAAATCAACCAGCCTGGCTTTAAAGTCGTCATACACTTCGTCTTGAACATAGACCCGTGAGCAGGCCGAGCATTTCTGACCATCCATTCCAAAGGCGGCTCACATAACCCCCAGAGCGGCCTTGTCCAAATCGGCACTCTTGGATACAATTGTCGGATTTTTTCCGCCCATCTCCACGATCGCAGGTCGCGGGTACGGCCCGCTGCGAGCAGCTCGCAGCACTTTCATCCCTACTTCATAAGAGCCTGTAAAGGTCCA
>JBFGLD010000571.1:0-4788 GCA_041576335.1 Anaerolineae bacterium
GCAGGGCGACCGCAGCCGGAGCCAGATAAAAGCCTGTAGCCAGGGCGAATGTGAGAATGAGGTGACGCGGCTCGCGCAGCGAAGCGTAAAGAGCAACCAGGTGCTCGCTCCAGGCCCAGGCTGCTCTGGTGATAACGGCCGGGGCGCGGAACAGCTGCCATAATGCGGCCAGTCCGCTCAACACGGCCAGCGTTCCGGCAACGGCCAATCCTACGTAGGGCCGGCCGGGGTTAGCCTCAACGGCTACACGCCAACCGGCAATGGCCCACTGTCCCCAGCCGCCGTCAGCCTCGATCACCGCCTCGTGGCGGCCAAACGGCAAATTTCGCGCCAGAGTCACCGTGTCGCTGCCGCGAAGCGGATCGTAGAGCACCACGTAGCTGCGCCCGCGGTCATCCTGCGGCAGGTCGTTGGCCGGCCGGCCGTCGATGGTAACCCACAAGAAACCCCGATACGGGCCGCGGTTGACGGTCAAGTCGAGGCGGGTGCCTTCAAATGAGATGGTCAAGGTGCGCGGTTCGTCAGGCGGTATGTCGGCTAGATTCTTGGCGAAGCGCCAGCCGGGGCTGTAACGTCCGGCAGGATTGTCGGGCGGGTATCGCCCGGCGGTCGCAACCGTCACCTGGGCTGCAGCCGTCCGGGTCGCTTCTAACAAGGCCGGCGTGCCCGTCAGGGCAAAGCCGCGGGCCGGATCATCTACAGCCAGGCCGATCATATCCCAGCGAACGGCCAATATGGGGCCGAGCCAGGGCCAGTCGCGGCGAGCCTGCTTGATGGCAGCGGCGGTCCGCCGCGCCTGGACGGTAGGCGTGTCACTCTCCCAGGGGGCCGGCCGGCCGGCCCAGCCGGCGGGCAGGGCATTCCAGCCAAAGGCCGTGGCCCAGCTTGGGGTGTCCGTATCACCGTGCTCGAGCATGACCCGGCGCAGCAATTCGAGCCGTCGAAAGGTGAGGGTCCCTGGTTGGGCCGAGTCGCCAGGTTCAGAGTCGAAGCCGTAGGGCTGGCCGGAAATAATGTCAATCCAGCGCTCGGCTCCGTGCCGGTATAGTTGGTCCAGATAGACCCGTTCGTTCAGGTTCAGGGGGCCGTTTTCTAACGTGGGGGCCAGCGCGGCGGTAAGGATGTAGGCGCCGGCGTCCACAGCCCGGATGTTCAGGGCCGCATCGCGCAGCAGGTCGGCATAGGCAGCCGGGTCAACAAAAGCCTCGCCCCAATTGGCGCTGAGATTTGGCTCGTGCCAGATTTGGTAGTAATCAAGCTCTTCCCCGTAACGGGTGGCCAAGACCCGGGCAAAGTTGCCGAAATCGCCTGCTTGGGCCGGGGGCGCAGTCGGGGGGGTGCCGGCCGGGCGGGCCCAGGTGGGTGTTTCGAAAAGCACGGCAATAAGCTTAAGGGGTGGCGATGCATCTTGGTCTAACTCATTTTCACGGGCAACTGCCTCGATAATCCGATCGAGCGGTTGCCAGTTGAATTGGCCGGGAGCCGGTTCGATGTCAGCCCAGGCCATAGGCTGGCGCAGCCAGGTCAGCCCGCTCTGGCGCAGGGAGGCCAGCGTCTCGGCCAATGTGTCGTCGTCATACTGGGTCAGGTCAATCGTAACACCGTACCCCTTTTCGGCGGCCAGCAGCCCGGCTGGCTGAGACATCGGAGTAACGCGAAGTTGGCGGGCGAAATAGAGGCTGGCGGCCAGCGCCATAACGAAAATGAGAAAAAAAATAATCGTCCGGCGGACAGAGCGTTCGGTCACGGTTGGCAATTCATCGCGTCTCCGTCACTTTGCGCAGGCCGCGGGGGTGGTCGGGGTCGTAATCCCGGACGTGGGCTAAATACATGGCGAACAGCTGCCCCGGAACAATTGCCGTTATGGGCGACAGCCATTCCGGCACGCTTTGGGGTAGGGCCAGGGGAATCCGGGCCAGGGCCAGCGTATTTGTATCATCGCTTATGGCGATAATTTCGGCTTCGCGCTGCCGCAGAGTGTGCATAAATTCCTGCAATTCGGGCAGCATCACTCCCGACGGAGCGACAACAAAAGCCGGAAAGCCGTGCTCAATCAAGGCCAGCGGGCCGTGCAGGAAATCGGCGCTGCTATAGGGTTCGGCAATGGTGTAGGTGAGTTCTTTCAATTTAAGCGCTATTTCAAACGCCGTGGCATAATTGTAACCCCGCCCAATCACCACACAGTCGCGCATGTAGCAGTAGCGCTGGGCTATTTGGCCAATATGGGTTTCCATGGTCAGGGTTTTAGCCACGGCCTCGGGCACCTGCTCAAGTGAAGCCAGCATATCCGAGTCGCCGGCCAGGCTGACGCTCAGGAGCGCTATAGCCGCCAATTGACTGGTGAAGGTTTTGCTGGCGGCAATGGAGCGCTCAACGCCGGCTTGCAAATTGATGACGTAATCGGCTGTCTGCCCTAATTCTGAGTTGGGGGAGTTGGTAATCGCGGCGGTCAACACGCCTTGCCGCCGCGCTTCGGCCAGGACAGCCACAATATCCGGGCTGCGGCCGCTTTGACTAACGCCCAATACCAGGGCTTTACCAAAGCGGGGCGGTTGTTTGTAAATGGAAAAGAGGCTCGGGGTGGCCAGGGCTACGGTCAACCCGTTGACGGCGCCCAACAGATATTGGGCATAGCGCCCGGCGTTATCGCTGGTCCCCCGCGCCGCAATGACTACGTGAGTTAGATCCTGCTGTTTGATCGCCGCAGCCAGGCGCCGGATGACTTCTTCTTCTTGAGACAGCAGGCGAGACAACGTCTCGGGCTGTTCGTGAATTTCTTGGTATAGGTGGGCTTGTTTTAATTTCATAAGGTTAGAACCAACCGTAGGTGGCTATCTAGGCCAACTGTCGATACCGCTGTTTGATATTTGGAATAAGGTATTCGCTGAAGCAGCGCGC
Organism: Anaerolineae bacterium; assembly: GCA_041576335.1. Classification (GTDB taxonomy): domain Bacteria; phylum Chloroflexota; class Anaerolineae; order 4572-78; family J111; genus JANQQF01. The sequence continues at coordinate 2,899 of JBFGLD010000571.1, forward strand.
CGCATCATACAGCGGCTCCCATCCCCAATCGCGCCGAGCGGCACTGTCATCCACATCGGCCGGCCAGCTGTCGACGATGGCCTGTCGCTGTTTATCAGGCTTGAAGGTGATTTGTGCCTTTGGAAAAGCCTGCATTACCAGGTCACGGATTTGGCCGGCTGACAGACTAAAGCTGGTGACATTATAGACGAGCCGGCTCAAATTGCGGCGGGGTGCTTTGGCCACCTGAAGTAGGGATCTCGCCGCATCGGGCATGGCCATAAATGGGATATAGGTTTCTTCGCTCACAAAGCACTCGTACGGCCGCCCCTGAGCGGCGGCATGGACCATTTCCGGTCCGTAATCGCTGGTGCCGCCGGTCGGGATCGTAAAAGCACTGATCAAGCCCGGAAAGCGCACGGCTCGAAAATCGACCGTTACCGGCTGTTCCGCCGCCAACTGCCGGTAATGGATGCCGTAGTAGCTGCCGAGCATTTCACAATACAGCTTGTTGCAGCCGTAAATGGTGCGCGGTTGGTTCCACTCCCACTCCCGTACCCGCTGGTAAAGCTTTTTGCTTTGGTCCATTTCCGGCATGCCGTACACGGCAATCGAACTGGGAAAGATAAACTGAATGGATCGGCTGCGCCACTGGGATTGCTCCGTGGCCAGTTGTAACAATCCCAAAGTACCTTCGACGTTAACCTTATGGGCCATTTCGGGCGTAAATTCGCTGCTCTTGGAGAGCAAAGCGGCCAGGTGGTAAATGAGGTCAATCTCGTACTCGCTGACCAGGCGGGCCAACAAGACCTTGTTCAACAAATCGCCTTCGATATGGGTCGCTAGCGAGCGAATTTCCTCGGGCAGCGGCTGGAGGTCCATGGTCAATAGTTGGTTCGTACCCTCCTCGGCCAGATGTTTGACCAAGGCTTGCCCGACCTCGCCGCTGGCCCCGGTAATGAAGATAACTTTTTTGCGCATCTCAAGCCTCAGTTAAATCACGGCCAACTCGCGACCCACCCGCTCAAAAATTTCCAGGGCCATCTCCAAATCGTCACGACTGTGGGCAGCGGAATTCATAACCCGGATGCGTGCTTTGCCTTGGGGCACGGTAGGATAGCCGATGGCCGTAGCGAAGATACCCTCCTCGAACAAACGGCGGCTGAACTGCTGGGCCAGCGGTGCTTCGCCAAGCATCACAGGTACGATCGGCGTTTGGCTGTGCCCGATGTCAAAGCCCATGAGCTGCATTCCATTTTTAAACGTTTTGGCATTGTCCCACAGACGGTCGACCAATTCCGTCGACTCCTGTAAAATCTTGGTGGCTTCAATACAAGCCGCCACGTCGGGCACCGTCATCGCGCTGGAAAAGAGGAACGGCCGGCCGCGCTGGCGCAACCAATCAATAATGACTTGTCGTCCGGCCACCAGGCCACCGACGACGCCGAAAGCCTTACTAAGCGTGCCCACTTCTACATCAACCCGACCGTGCAGGCCAAAGTGGTCGACGATGCCGCGGCCACCATGACCCAACACACCCTCGCCGTGGGCATCATCGACCATAAGCACAATGTTGTTGGCTTCGGCAAGGTCACAAATTTTGTCCAACGGGGTGATATCCCCATCCATACTAAAGACCCCATCCGTCACAATCAGGCGGCGGCCTTCGGGACGGGTCTCCGAAATTTTTTGGCGCAAGTCTTCCACGTCATTATGGGCGTAACGCATAACCGTGGCCCGGCTCAAGCGGCAGCTGTCGATGATGCTGGCATGATTTGACTCATCGGAGAAAATGATGTCTCCCTTTTCGACCAGGGCCGGGATGACGGCCAGATTGGCCATGAAACCACTCTGAAATGTAATACAAGCCTCGGCCTTTTTAAACTCAGCCAGGCGCCGCTCCAACTCGAC
>JBFGLD010000572.1:0-4787 GCA_041576335.1 Anaerolineae bacterium
CGCTGCTGGCACGGTCACCTGCAGCACGATTGGATTGAAAACGAATACGACGCCGTGCTGCAATGCAAACCGGCCACCTGGCTCGACGTACTGAATGCCCACACCCGCCACCCGGCGGTTGGTCGGCTAAAGAATGACTTCAGCTGGTCCTACTCGCGGGCTGCCAAATACCAACACTGCCCCCGAGCCTATTACTACCACTACTACGCCGCTTGGGAAGGCTGGCAGGAGAACGCACCCGCGCCTGTAAGACGGGCCTATTTGCTCAAGAACCTCACAGACGTGCCCCGCTGGGTGGGCACCCTGGTCCACGAAACGCTCAAGTTTGCCTTAGCTCGCCTTAAAGCCGGCCAGCCCGTGCCGGAAATTGACCTCATCAAGCAGATGCACGTGCGAGCCAAGGCTGACTTTGCCAATTCTCAGAGCGGACGCTACCAACGATACCCCAGCCAATTGATCGGTTTTCAAGAGCACTATTACCAAACCGGCCTGGCTGAGACCACCTGGCCGGCGGCCTGGGCTCAGGCAAAGCGGTGCGTAAGAGCCTTCCTCAACTCAAGCCTCTATGCACACCTTCGGCAGCAGCCGGCCATTGCCTTTTTGGATATTAAAACGCTGCAGTCCTTTACGGTCGCAGGAGAAAAGGTATGGGTTCAAATGGATCTGGCCCGCCGCGATGGCCATAGCATGTACATTTACGACTGGAAATCCGGATCCGCTGCGGACGAGCCGGCGCTCCGCCAACAACTCGCCGTTTACGGGCTCTATTTTCAGCAGACTTGGCCCGAGATAGCCGCAGGCGAGGTCACTGTAAGAGGGATTGTTTACGCCTTAGACGAAGATCGTCTGATTGAATTTGAACTTAGTCCGGTTACGCTGCAGGAAATTCAAGCGAAAATAGAGAACAGTATAGGCCAATTAAAAGGTCTGCTGCTCGACCCCGGCCTAAACTTGGCAGAACTGCAAAATTTTCCCATGATAGAAGACCGTCGCGTATGCCGGCACTGTCAATTTCGTGAACTTTGCGGACGAGCTTAATCCTGACACCTTCGGTCACAAAATATCCGCTTTACATTATTACCCTACAACACGGACGCCCTGCACAAGACTTGCGATTATATAGACATTTCAATTGATTAATCGGAGAATTCTGCGCAATCTGTGGTTTGTTACTCATTGCGATTTGACCGCGCTACGACCCACGTTTCAGTTCTCGCCTGACCATTAATTTCACCAGCCAACTCGCGAGCATCGCTATCAGCACGAACGTAATCAAAAACGCGGCAGCCGGTAGAAGGTTGGAAATGAGGGCAAGCAGGCCAATAAATATTATTAACACAAGCGTGACGACCGGATACCGGCCAATCAGGATTAAGGCATTCCGGAGGGCAATTGTGAGTCCAGGTTGTTCAAGGTGAGGGTAAAGCGGCAGCGTCACTAATTGCAAAATTATCCACAGTCCGATCAGCGCGATCATCAACAGCTGCAATGTGGCAGCCCATTGAACTGCAATCCGGCCATAAAAGGCAAGATTTGCCCCTAAAACTGCCAAGACCGCCACATTAACCCCACCCCAAATGTACGCCTCCTTCCACGTGCGGCGGGCGTGCCCGATAAAGGTCCTAATCTTCACGCTTTTACCTTCAGTAATATCGTGGACGGTAAAAAACAGGCCAAACGTAACCAACGGCCACGGAATGACCAACAGTGTCCCGACGCACCAAATAATATTCAGCAACACCAAGTAGAGCAGTTCATCCCACGTATCAAGGGCTGCCTTTTTTATTGCCTCCAAGATCATCTTGCACCATCATCCGCACCGGAGCGTCCCGGACCGCACAGGTCTCAGTACGGGTGCAGTCTTTTTTTTGCCGGCAGCAACACCTGGGGTGTCGTTAGGCGTGGCTCTGCGGCAAATTGTAACACGCTCCTGCAATCTGCCAAAATAAAACGGCGACCGAGCGGCAAGCGTCTCTTGAATTGAGTCGTCATATTGAGATGACAATTGCTTAAGATGGCCTCACAGCCGAAGGCCAACAGGCGACTCTGGCTTTGCTCCGAATAATTGGGGAACGACGTTAATGCTAAGAAGCCAGGCCGTTCAATCTATAGCAACCAGGGGCAGGTAAGAGCGATTTAGTTTGGGCACGTAGATGAGACGTATCTCAGTTTCGCGGGGGTTTGTCTTTGCGCCCGTACCGGTAGTGCCGGTAATAACCAATTTGGTCAAGTAAGTGCCATACGAAGAGGGGCTATTGGCAACGACAGTCACGTTAACCGGCGTGGAGGCCGCTGAAATCTTACCGGACGGGGATGATTGTAGCTTTAGCCAAGCTACACCCGGAGAAATAACTGCTTCCCAGCTAATGATATCTGGGTTCAACGTCGAAATCTGGATAGAGCCGGGCGCAGTTGGGCTAAAATCATCAATGAGCAACGTTAGCTGCGCAGGGGTTTGCAGGCTGATCGCATCCAAAGCACGCCAGGCGTTAATCCGACCATAGCCGAAGTAAGGGTCCCAGCCTGCTGCGCCTAAATCATCGCTGGTGCTGCGGATCAAGTCACTCACCTGGTTGTTTGTTAAAGTCGGTCCAAATGACCAAACCAAGGTCGCCAGCCCGGCCACGTGGGGGCCGGCCATAGAAGTGCCTGTTTTGTAATCGTAGCCGCCGTCCTTCACAGTGCTGTAAATGCTTTGGCCTGGCGCCGATACCTCCAAGGCATCCCCGTAGTTCGATCCTTGAAAGGCACTCATTTGCCACCTGGCGTCAAAATTGTCCGTCGCCCCAACGGCCATGACTCCCTCTATCACTGCCGGGCAGTACACAGCATTATTGGCATTGCCCGAGGCCGCAACCAGCAGTACACCCTTCGATTGGGCGTAGTTAACGGCGGCTTCAACATTGGGCCAGGGTGTGCTGCAACTCGCTCCCAAACTCATATTAATCACGTTGGCCCCATTATCAGCCGCGAAATAAATTGCTTCCGCCAGATCAAAAGTGCCGCCGCTTCCCGACGCGCTCAACACTTTGAGCGGCATTATTTTGGCGTTCCAGCTAACCCCGGCAATGCCTTGATTATTGTTACCAACGGCCGCTGCAATTCCGGCCACGTGAGTCCCATGGCCATTGTCGTCATCAGCACTGGCGTCAGCGTTGACAAAATCGTACCCGGCGACGATGTTTGCCTGTAAATCCGGGTGGTCTAAATCAACACCGGTATCGATGATAGCCACCGTCTTATTGCCGCTGCCGGAATAAATGGCCCACGCTTCGGGCGCATCGATATCGGCATCGAGCGTGCCACCAAGCTGGCCAATATTATTCAAGCCCCATTGATTGGAATATTCCGGATCGTTTGGATCCCCCAAAGCGTGAATCCGATAGTTGTACGTGGCAAATTCCACGTCGCTGCGAACGGCCAACGCCCTGATCATCCCGCTTTCGCTGCCCGGCTTCACTTGGACGCGAGCCGAACGGCCATCCTGCGAAATTTGCAGCAGCGATATCCCTTCGGCCCGCAGCCTCTGCCGGACGTCCGGGCCGGCGGTTGGGGATCGAAATTTTACCACAACGTCACCCGGCACAAAGTCCGGGTAGGGCTGCGGCTGCTGGGCTAAACTTGGCCGGCTAATCAAGAACGTGAGGACAAATAAGACCGCAATAATTGAACCAAATTTTGACATAGATCTGATTTCTTATGGTTTGAGGCTAAGCGAAAAATTATTAAACGCGTTAGATCCGTTATGAGCTTGATTTGCCGTCATCTACGTAACCAGGCGGTTGTCCCAGCGGCAAAATGAGGTGAAACTTGCTGCCCGGGTACTCTTCCGGGCCATAACCCTCGCTCTCTACCCAAAGCGAGCCGCTGTGGGCTTCGGCAATGCCGCGCGCAATTGGCAAACCTAGACCCGCTCCACCCCCCATGAAATCGGTTTTGCTGGTACTGTGATATTCAATATCTCGGACCTCGTGGAAATTAGTAAAAATGTGCTCTTGCTGCTCTTGAGGGATGCCAACCCCGGTATCGCTGACCGTAATTTTGACCAATCGCGTGGCCAGCTGCTTGGCCGAAGCGGTTCGAACCGGATTATCGTTAACAATATATTCTATATGCACTCTGATGGTGCCGCCATCCGGGGTGTATTTTATGGCGTTACCAACAAGGTTACGCAGAAGCTGGGTAATCCGCTCTCCATCAGCCCACATTATGGGGACCCCTGCCGCGTCATCCATTAGAAAAAGTTGATTTCGTTTGGTCACAATTTCGATAAAATCTTTTTTTATTTTTTCGCAAAGCTGTGACAAGTTGACCGGCCCGTGTTTAAGCTGCAAAGTCCCGGCCTCAATTCGAGTTATGTCAAGCATATCCTGAACCAGCCCCGTCAAACGATCAACGCTGGTCACCATCCCCTCGATCATCTGCCGGGTTCTCTCATCAGCATTTGACATAAATTTACCGTCCGGCGAAGCCAGCAAGCTGAGATAACCGTACAAAACAGACAACGGGGTATGAAGCTCGTGGGCTGCCAACCCGATAAAACGTGATTTCATGGTATCGGTGTGCCTCAAAGCGTCGTTGGCTTTGGTAAGTTCTTCGACTTTCTCTTGGAGACGGGTGACAATTTTTTCGCTATGTTCTCGAAGGTAAGTACTCTCTTGTTCAACGCTGATGGTTTCGCGCATGCCACCTAAAAATTCAGCGATTTGGCCGGGCAGAGCATCGACATCAATCGGCTTAGCGATATAACCGTCACACCCTGCAGCCAAGGCGCGCTCCCGATCACC
>JBFGLD010000573.1:0-4787 GCA_041576335.1 Anaerolineae bacterium
AAATACCCACACCGGTATCCTTTACAGTCACCTGAACTTGATCCGGGCCTGTTTCAACAGAAATTTCTACGGTGGCGCCGGGCAGAGTGTAGCTGTAGGCGTTTTTGATCAGGTTATGCATCACGCGCGTTAAGCGATCTTCGTCACCTTCAACCCAGATGACTGTCTCCGGAGCGAGAAGCCGGCAGGACAGCGGTTTTTTATCCATTTTTTGCTGCCAGCGCCGGACCTCCGCCCTAATGACCTCAGCCAAGTCGACTTTATCCCGACTGATTCCCAGCGCGCCGGCGCTAATCTGGGTTAGATCCAGCATCTGCTCGATCAGATTTGATAGCTCAGCAATCGTCCGATCAACAGCTTCGACATTGTCAACAAAATTGGCCCGGTACTCGCTGACAACATTGGCTGCGTTTAGCCGCAACAAATCGTTGTACCCTTTTATAACCGCCAAGGGCGTAATCAATTCGTGAGAAATCGTGGTGATAAAATCGTCCTTAAGCATAGCGGCTTCAACCTGGGGGGTGATATCGCGTAACACAATGACCGTTCCCACCCGCTCGTCATCAGGCGTAACCACCGGAGCAGCGCGCGCGCTAAGCACAAGGCCGCCAATTTCAATGTTTTCGGCTTCGTAAAATTGAAGACCGGTTAGAAAATTTAGCAGAGATGACAACCTGGCCTCGGTTTTAGCCAGACGTGTCTTAGCGTCGACCCGCTCTGACGGAAAGTTATTGGTGACAGTATCCAGAATTTGCCGGGCACTCGGGTTCATCGTTTTAATATCACCGGCCAAATCTTGGACAATCACCCCATCAGCTATACTGCTTAAAATGGCATTTAGCTTACTTGCCTCTTCTTGTTGGGTCCTGAGCATCGGCTGAATGTAGTAAAACCAGGCAAACAAGCCAATCCCGAATAAAACAGCCAAGCCAATTAACGACGTTTCCAATGACTTCAGCCTCCCTCACGGCTGCCTTTTTGCTTAGAATCGAAGGCGATTATCAGATTGCTGGCTCATTACTTACTCTTCGTTGGCCGGTCTCAAATAGAGTGTCCCCCAACTGGTAGGATTGTTCCACTCCCAGCCGGGGGCGGTAGATATAATACATTCCTGAACGTTCGTATTAGGCGTGTCGTTGTCATTGACGTTGGCCGCCAAACCCAAACGATCACCCGGCTGGGGTATCGTGTTTAAACTTCGCCAGGGTAAAGCAGCTTCCAAAAAATAGCCGGAACCGGTTGGGGACGCGGCTACCGCAGCTTCCTCAAAGTTACGGACGCCCAGCGAACCTAACTGCCACAAGGCCACCTGCGGCGACTCAAATCCGGGATAGAAATCAACTTGCCAGTCGTCTTGACTGCGTTCAATGTCGTCGTAATCACTCAGCAGCTCCATATCCAGCGACAGTTGGGGCGAGTCGCCCAAGAAATACTGTTGGTTGCTGCCGCGATATCCGGCATAGCCATCATCCGTTATTTGAAAGGCAACGTATAAAAGTTGTTCATCATAGGCAAAGCGCACTTGACCACTAAGATCTGCCCTACCTTCGGGGCCGGGATAACGCTTGGTACACGCGTCGTCATAGACCACCATATCAAACTGGGTCCAGCTAAGACCCTGTTGACGGGCAATCAAGTTCCAATCATCTACTTGACCATCGATTTGAATAATATCCGCGTCGACAGAGGCGGCTTCGATCTGCGCGATACGCTCTTCCGTTCTGGTGTCAGATCCACCTTCACTTTCGGGTGTTATCAATACATTCACCACGACACTCCGCTGCTGTTGGGTTGTCAGTGCGGCCCGAGGTGGGGCCGGGCTGCCGGTCGATGTTGGTGGGGTGAGGCTGAAGCCGACAAAACAACCATCAACTATGGCCAACTGACCGGTATGATAAGCGTTTTCCGAGCGCAGGCTGAGTGTTTGGGGCTCACCGGTGGCTGCCTCAACCAGCTGGCGGGCGACTTCGTTATGGGCCGCATCCATTGTCCAGAGCGCCCCGTTACCGGCCCGATCGCGGTTGATCACATCCACATCAAGGGCTCGAACTTGAGCCATCACCTCACTAAAATCAAAATGCACAATGCCTGCCAATACGGAGATGTCCTGGCTCCCGTCGCCGTTACAATCCTCGAGCGCGTAGGCCGGCCCGCCAAAAAGTCCCGTCCGATCCAGGCTAAGCTTCACGGGTCCTTGGACGCTGCTTCCCAATTCAAACGGCTGCCCGGGCCTGGGCAAAGCCGTCAGCGAGGCAGCCAGGCCGAATATGTCGGCCGGGGGCAGCAGCACCTCGCCCAAGCCACCCGGAGTCGATCCTTGGCGAACAGCATCAAGCCAAAGCTGAATTCGACCCGGATCTATAGACAGGCCGGAACGCGGGGCGCTGCCGGGTGCCACTGAGCGGGCTTCATTTTGGGGTACCGCCTCTGTCACTCCGGCCGCGGTGATTTGCAGCACATCGTCCTCAGCCCCTAAATTGATGACCCATTCCAGATTATTAGCCTCGCGCGCCACGATGAAACGGGCAGCAGTGGTTGTAACAGACAGGGCATCGGTATTAACCGTTAAGGTCCGATTATCCTGACGAGCAGGATTAAAATTGCCATACAGCACGCCCCCATTTTGCTGTAGGTTAATTTCTAACGACGGTCCGGGATCGCTGTAGTCTTGCAGTATAACTTCACCGGCCAACAGTAGGTCGCCGGTCATTACATCGGTCACCTCCAAGGCAGCCCAGCCCTCTACAGCAACGGCCACGCCCTCCTGTGTTGCCAGCAGCACTTGCTGATTGAGGGGCAGTGTTTCCCGCGTACCCTCAGCCACCACAAATACATTATCCCGCCGCGCCTCCGTTTCGAGAATGCCAACACTTATAGCCGGGTCGGAGGGCGAATCGCCATTGTCATTTAAACTGCAAGCTGACAACGTAATCAGCAAAGCCAGCACACTAAATTTACGAAACATTGGAATGCCTCCGGGGGCAAATTCAGACGGCAAAAAAGCCGGTGTAGGCAAATCGATGTGTCGAACTTTAATCGCTCAGTTGCTCTCTTAAGTGCAATACCTGTTCCACACCGAGAATCTTTTTGATCTCGTCAAAAGCCGTCGCCCCCGCGGCCAAGCGGTCTACACGGCCGGTGGTCAAGAGTGCCCGGCACAGATCACGCATCGCCTGGGCGCAAACCATCAGAGATTCGACCGGGTACACGATAATTTTGTAGCCAAGTTGTTCGAGTTCCTCGACCGCCAGAATAGGCGTCACACCCCCCGTCAGCATATTGGCAAAGAGCGGGTAGGGTACGCGTCGCGGAATCTCTTCGAGTTCTGCCAGCGATTGAGGGGCTTCGATGAAAGCAATATCGGCTCCCGCTTCGCAGCAGCGGTTTACGCGATTAATGGCATCATCCAGGCCATTCATTTGGCGAGCGTCAGTCCGAGCGAAGATTACAAAGTCTGAATCACTCCTGGCTTGGACAGCGGCCCTGATCTTAAGCATCATGTCTTCAGTGGTAATAACCTGTTTGCCCGCAAAATGGCCACACCGTTTGGGCGTGATCTGGTCTTCGAGCAAAATTCCGGCCGCGCCGGTGGCTTCGAACAGCTCAACCGTACGCTGTACATTGTGCAAATCGCCGTGGCCGGTATCGCCGTCAGCCACTACAGGGATGGACAGGCGCAGGGCCATACGCTGGACCGCAGCGGCCATCTCCGTCATCGTCATAAACCCGACATCCGGCAGACCGAGCATCGATGCGCTCACCCCAAAACCTCCCATAAAAACCGTCTCAAACCCCATCTGTTCCACAATTAGCGCGGTAAACACATCGTGCGCTCCTAAGCTGCGAATAACTCCAGGCTGGTCAAGCAGCTCGCGCAGTTGTTTAGGGCCGTTTAGGTTAGGCATGGTTGTTTTCACCTATCAAACTCCCTCACTAATGGGGAGGATTTTTGGGGCCCAGTATAACATGCCCGTTGAGCGCTGCCAACCCGCCGGAGCATGGCGGACCATCGCCAACTCTAACGGGCTATGGTATAATGTGGGCACGATGACAACAATTCGGACATTTGTCGCCATTGAGCTATCCGATCCGGCGCGTACTGCGCTAACCGAACTGCAGCACCACTTGCGGGCCGGCACACCGGCTCACAACGTGCGCTGGACAGCTACTGAAAATATTCATTTGACCCTACATTTTTTGGGTGATACCGACCTAAACAAAATATCAAAAATAGAGGAAATCCTACAGCTTACGGCCGCAGCTTATTCACCATTTTCGTTAGCTTTGGCTGGTCTGGGCTGCTTTCCAAATACCCGGCGGCCTCGTATTGTTTGGGTCGGCGTAACGGGTGATACGAACTCACTCGCAGCGCTGCATCACGATTTAGGAGAAAGGCTCAAGGGCAAGATAGGTTTTAAGCCCGAAGCACGCCCGTACGCACCCCATCTCACCATTGGCCGGGTCAAAAAGGGGATTCCACCCGGACATTTATCGCAGATCGGCGAAAACATCGAGCGGGAACAGACCGGTGTCGGGCCTTTGGCCGCGTTACAGGTTGCGGAAATCAGCCTCATTAAGAGTGAGTTAATGTCGACGGGGCCGGTTTACACCCCGTTGTTGAAGGGATTTTTAAAGGGCAGCACTGATGTCTAATCTGTTTCCGGTGTCTCTCTCTACTGTGGAAAATTAGGTCTCAATTTTCTGATAAGGTTCAATTACTTCGTCCGGTTCTAAGGGTCGGTTTGCCGCTTCGGGGGCGGCCGGTGCTGCATCAGGTGCAGGTTCGT
>JBFGLD010000574.1:0-4780 GCA_041576335.1 Anaerolineae bacterium
CAGATGGCCCCGGTCGGTTTTGCCAGCAGGTGAAAGGCCGGCGGCGCGTTTTCCGGCAGGATTAACTCGATTGTTTCTTTGGTTTGCCCACCGTTTGCAGACTTCATGCGTTGTTTCCTCTCTAAAATATTAGCCCTGATGTGATTGTTGGGCTCTTTGTGCCGGGGCGAGAGTCGATCTGTCATCGACTGCTTTCTGCGCCCATTTCATTGGTCGGCCCGTTCGACTCGGGCTGTTCCGAGCCACTGAACGCCTGGGAGAGCTGCCCGACCGTCTCCGGGACGATCTGAAGGTGGAGGTCTCGTTGGGGGAAGGGAATTTCGATCCCAGCCGCAGCAAAGGCCGCCTCGATGCCGGTGTGCACCCGGTCCAGAATGCGACGGGTGTCGACATACGAGCCCATCCACCAGCGGACCCGAAAGTTCATGGCCGAGTCGCCCATCTCGATTAACAGCGCGTCTACCGGCCGGTCCGGCAGCACCTCCTCGAGCTGACTGACCGTATCAACGATAACCCGGCGCGTGCTTTCAACGTCGGTCCCGTAGGCAACGCCCACGTGGGTCTGGTAGCGGTAGATGGGATCCGGATAGCTGTAGTTGACCACTGCGTTTTCGACAATGTGGGTATTGGGCACGATTACCATGCGATTATCCGGGGTGCGGATGCGGGTGGTGCGCAGGCTGATGTCGATCACGTCGCCCCAGGTGTCTATAGCCTCGATCTCTACCCGATCGCCGATACGGAAACGCTGGTCCGTCAGAATGGTGATCCCGGCCACGAGGTCGGATACGAGGCTCCGTGCCCCCAGAGACAGGGCCAGCCCGCCGATACCCAGCGTGGCGGCCAGAAGCGTGACGTCGATGCCGAAGTGAGAGAGCAGAACGGTGACGCCAACGACGACGGCAAAGACCCGGCTCAGCATGACCAGAAGCTTAATGACCGGCGTAAGCCCCTCCTTACGCCCTACCTGGACCATCTGTTCAGTGAACCAATCCTCGGCAAATTTGATCAGCTGAAAGATGATGCGGATAACCATTGCCAGCAAGGCGATGAAAATAGCGTCTCGCAGGAATGTTTTCAATTCAGGGCTGATAAAGGTTAAACGGTTGACGGCGAACTGGAGGACAAAAATGACGACCAGCCACCGGATATCCGGGCCGACAATCGCCAACAACCTGTCGTCAAATTCAGTCGACGTACGGCGGACCAAGCGCGGCAGCAGGCGTCGAATCACCCAGGTGCCCACAAAATACCCGGCCAGGACAAGCAGGAGGGAGACGCCCAGGTCGATCCAATCCCCGGCAGATATTCCCAGCACCGAGATTTCGTCCAGCCCCACTCTTTGAGCAACCTCAGAGACAACTTCCCGGATGAGACCGGGCGTGGCCGTAGGCACCGGCGTCCGGGTTGGAACCCCGCCCTCTAAAATGTTTTCCTCTTCAGGCGCGGCGGGCTCGCTCTCCGGCGGCTGGGCCGGGGTTGGTGCAGGTGCTACCGTGGCCTCAGGTGTCTGTCCGTGAGCCAACTTGCCAAAGGCAGACAGAAGCAGGAGCGCCAAAAGTACGGGCAGCATAAGCCGGATGATACTTTTTCGTTTCATCGATTTCGTCTCACAGACGGACCCCAGGCCAATTGATTTTTTGTGATTTCAATATTTGAACATTGATGACCTATGATTTATCCGGTTCATCCTCTGCCGTGGTCTTGGATGCAGACGCGAGTTGGGACACCAGGTCATCAGTCAGCGACAGCCGCACTAATTGCCCGTTTAAGCCGGCCAGGGCTTCAGCCATGGCATCGACCGCTTCCTGCTCAATCAGGGCGACCAGCGCCGAACTACCGGGCGACAGGCTAGCTTGCACGGTTTCCAGGTATTGATTGGAAAAACCGCGGTCAATCTTGTCCGCAGCTACCCGGCCTGTGGCCGCGCCGGCCGCCGCCCCGAGGATGACCCCGGCCGGTCCGCCCAGCAGCCCGATCAGGCCGCCGCTGATGGCTCCGAACAAGGCCCCTTGCCGGGGACCCACGTCCTCAGCCTCTTTGAAGGTCGTCCGCCCGTCCTCGGTCTTTACCAACACGGCCGTGTTACGGATTTTGGCCCGATCCGCTTTGGTCAGACTCTTCAGCGCCTGCAAAGCCTGGTCAGCCTGGTCAACGCCGTCAAAGGTGACGATAAGCAGCTCGACGGCCAGCGCTTTGAGCTCGTCCTTGCCGTAGTGCCGCCGGGCCTGGACGATGGGCATGGCTTCGATAGCGGCTTTGTCCAGCTTCAAGTAGACGACGCCCCCTGCAACGCGCTCGATCTGGGTCACAGCCAGCGTCACATCGGCCTGGCCCCAAACGTGGCCTTTTTTCAGCACTAAGTGAGTTACCCGACCGCTATTCTTATCGACCACCAGCTCGTCCACCGTGCCGATGAAGCCGTCCCTGGCCTCGACCGTCATACCCCGGTTGACCGCCAGAGTGCCCTTCGGCACAAGCGGATGTTCGACCGCCACCGTTTCGGGACCGGCGTAACTGTACAGGTCATCGCCGTAATTGGTGGTTGGGACCATTAGATATTCGGTTTCGATAAACGGCGCCATCGCTTCCAGTTCGGCGCGGGTACAGTTGAGCTCGATCGACTTGGCGGTAACCTTGGTGACCCGCTCGACCGGAACCAAATAGGCGGCATGGGGGCGGTCGGCATCCCGCACGGCGATGGAAACCACCTGCTCGGTAGCCGGATCGACGATGATCGACATCGATTTGCCGCCCGGGCCGTCAGCACAATGCACCGATGCTTCGATAGGAAATTCCATAAGATCTACTCCTTATCACTAATTACGTAATTCAAACCTCCGAGATATAGCTTGCCTCACTCCATCGTCTTACGGTTCGGCAAGCCGGTAGACAGCACCAACCCCACCAAGGCCACAAAAAAAGGTGTGCTTTTTGCCCGAAATGCCGGCCAGCTTGCGCTTATGAACATAAACGAGACGATTTATGGACAATTCTCAGGCAGGCTCGGCTAGCCTAGTGTACGTCTCAGCTTCGAACTGTCGAGCGGTTGTGATTTGGACGACAATTCCGGCCCCGGCCAGGACCAGGAAGAACAACACCCACAAAAACGAATTTTGAAAAGCGGCCCGTACCGGAAACAGCAACAGTTCCGCCGGACTGAGGTTGCCATTTGAGGCCTGCGCCATTCGTGTTCAGACTGGGCCATTCCAAAAAATAGACCCAGTCTGGTCAGCCACACCTACCGGGCATAACCGGGCACCCGGTCCCGGTTGGCGTAACCCACGCCACCCCCATGACCGAGATCCAGGATCACGGCCAGAATAAGCCAGAGCCAGTCAAATCCAACCAGTCCGGCGGGCGACCATAACAGGACGAACATAAGCGTGGTGAACGGCAGGAAAATAATGCCGAGCAGCGGCCAAATCCAGTTGCCGCCAAACGCCGAGCTGAAAAGCGCCGGACGGGCTAACCAGATAAACAGCACGCCCAAACGTGGGAACATCCCTGCAAAGAGAGCAAATAAACAACCCATTATATCCTCCTAAATGTTTGTAGTCGGACTGGCGGTCCTTCGTGGGCCGCCAATCTTGATTATAGGTCCTGCCCGCGCCGGGGCGACGCGGATCTCAGCTTGCTTGCTGCTGACGTTTTGTCTGCCGTGCGGCTAATCCTCCATAAAAACTCCTTCCTGGCGCAGGCGGGTAACCGTCTGCAGCGCAAGCGCCGTCAGCGGCACGGCCAGCACCATCAACATAATCCCCCCCACCACGCCGGCCGCGATCGTCACCAGAAAGACAACCAGCGGGTGCAGCTGGAGCGACATCCCGAGCGCCCACGAATTCACGGCGGCTTGGATGACCCCATTGGATAAGAACACGGCCACCAGAATGATCAGCGCCGTCTGCGCACCTCCGGAACCAAAGGCAATGATCACGGCAAACGCGCCGGCAATCCAGGCCCCCAGGTAGGGAATGAAGGAGGTGAAAAAGTACAGAATCACAATCGAGCCCACCAGCGGCACGTTGAGAATAATCACTGGAATCGCTACCACCGCCGATGTAATCGCCGCAGTCAGAGCGGTTCCCTGGAAATAGAGGCGGATGGAGCGGCTGGCGTCGGCCACGATGGCCGTACTGGTCGCCGGGCTTAAGCTGAATTGGCGGGCCAGCCAGGCCTCCAGGATTGGCCCATCCCGCAAAATGAAGAAGAGTATAAACAAGGCAAAATAGGTTCCAATCAACAGCCCCGCCAGGCTGGAAAAGGTGCTGCCCAGGAGACCGATGACGCCCTGACCCAGCGCTCGTAAGGCATCATCGCTTGCGGCGCGGATGGCATCGATCGTCGCCGGCTCAATTGGAAGCTGCAACAGGTAGGCGCGGAGGCTGACCCAACCGGCTTCAAGCTGGCGGGCGATCTCGGGTCCTTGTTCAATAATACCCCGGACCAAGATCACAATTAGGATGATAGTTCCCACCAGGATCAACACCAGGGTCAGCACCGTACCGATGATGCGCGGAACCCGCTGCCGTTCGAGCAAGTCCACCACCGGCCTGAAAACAATGCCGATCACCACCGCCACCAGCAGCGGCGTCACAATCCCGCTCAGGGCCGCGATCGCGCTAAAGACAACGGTGGCGGCGAGCACAACGCCCAGAAAGAGCCAACTCGAGACACCAGTTCGGCGCAGCCAGTAGGGCGCGCTCCGGGCGAAGTCACTGCGAGAGCGGTTGATCAAAAAGAATCTCCTTTAAAAATTGACCCCCACCCCAACCCTCCC
>JBFGLD010000575.1:0-4751 GCA_041576335.1 Anaerolineae bacterium
CCAGCCAAAGCGCCAAGGCCGGCAGTATGAGTCCGGTGTAAACGTGGTTGTAGAGAGCGGCAGTAGCGAAGATAGTGAACAGGATGGAGTAAACCAGGGTAGGGAGCGTTGAGACTTGCAGTGTGAGACGGGGAGCGTTGGGCCCAGGACGCAGCACGGGGTCCTGGTTGGGCCTGGAAAAATGCTTTTGGCCCTGGCTGTGTGCTAATCTTAGAAAGGACCAGACTGTCAGGGCACTCAACAGAACGGCGGGCGCATACATGCGCGCTTCCTGAGAGTACCAGATCAAAAAGGGGTTAAGCGCAACCAACAGCGCGCTCAAATAGGCGACGCGGCGATTAAATAGGGTCGCGGCCACCCTGGCTACGACCGGAACAAGCAGTACCCCAAAGAATACAGACAGGCTGCGGACGCTTGTTTCGCTGAAGCCAAAAAGCGCTGTCCAGCTTTTGAGCATAAGATAATATAGCGGCGGCAAGCGATCTTCGACCAGCGTTAAGCCGACTTCTAAAATGCGGGGCACGCTTTGTCTGGCCCAATGGACGCTTATGGCCTCGTCAAACCACAGGCTGTGGTAGGTCAGGTTGTAAAGACGAAGCGCCAGGGCAATGACGATGATTACGAGCAGCCAAGTGCGGCTTTTCACCGAGGCCAGCACCACAATTACCTGTCTTTGACCTGAAGCGCTTGGGGAATCATTACCCGTGTTTCACCGCTGACAAGCGGCAGGCGGGTATACATTGGGTCAGCCGCATCGTAGAGGCCAACCTCGATACGATATTCACCGGGACGCAGATCGGCCGGCAGCGTTAGCGTCACGGGGTCGGCAATGATTTCGCCGGAGACCCAGCCGCGGGTGGGTTTGGCGGGCATGTGATCCGCATTGGCCAGTACAATCTCATCCTTTCCGAGTAGATGGGTAAAGACGGTGTAATTTCTGTCAAGGGAAGCTTTGGCCTGCCAGTAAAGAGTTAAGGTGACGGACTCGCCGGCCTCGGTCTGGCGGCAGGCCGAGGGCTGGCAATCGACCCCCAGTAGGAGGGCTTGATCGGAGAAGTTGGCCTCAAGCGAGATGTCAAACGACTCGGGGGCCGAGAAGTTGCGTTCGGTGGGCAGAATTTCCACGTGGTCCATAGGGAAAACTTCGTCGTAGGCGTAGCCGGACACGTTAACGACATGTAAATTCAACGTGGCGGGGCCGGGGGCCGCATCAGGCGGAATATCGAGCCAATATTGGCCCAACACCAATTCACCCGGCTCCCAGCGAGGCAAATTGTAACGCCGGCTGGGAGTCAGTGAGGAGCCGACCCGGAAGGTTTGATTTTCGGCGTCAACTATGTCGAAAGCGACGGATACATTGTCCAGGTTATACTCTCCTGCTTGCCATAGGAGGGCCAGCAGAATGCGGTCGCCCGGTTCGGCCCGCTCCTTGGGCAGAATGCTGCGGCGGACGGCAACTATCGGCAATAAGTCGACCAATGGCTTGGGTGCGATGGGCAGCGGCGCGTTGTCGGGTTCGACCAGGCGGCTCAGATTGATGAAATCGATGAGAGCTGTACGGCGTTGAGGCCGGCCCTGGTAGTCTACGACATCCCAACCGGAGAAACCGGGCGCGTCACGGGCCGAGAGCGCACTGTCCGGCTGTCCGGCTTGGCCTAGCCCTATTTCGAGCACGTACAGGCCGGGTGGGGTACCGATTTGCCAGGGGAGTTGGTGGCGAGTCATCACCACGTTACCGACCGGCCAGCGCGATGGCGGATAAAAGTAACCGCCGGGCCGGCCCTTAACCGTTTCGCGGTCCCAGTCGAAACCATTCTCGTCGGTTAGGTCTAGCGTCAGCAGCAGGTCATCGGGCAGCGGCTGGTGAGCTTGCCAGAAAAGCGCGATATCATTATCGCTGACCTGGGTAAGGCCCAACAGCTCCACTTTTTCGGCAAAATTATATGTACCCGTTACCGTGGTGTCTCCGGCGTTTGTCGACGGGGCGTCTTCCGTGTTTAAGGTGGCACTGGGGGTTAGAGTAATGGGTTCAGAGAGGCTGGAGTCTGTCGACAAGGCCTCTTCTGAGACTATGGCGGGCTTGTAGATCGCGGGCCGAGCGATCGGATCTTGATGAAGAAGTTCGCTGCTGTCGCCATTGAGCCGCCAGTGTTCCAGACCGACACCCCAGAAATCACCGGCATCGACGGGACGCCGGCCAATGCGGTCGAGCCAAAAAAACACAACGCCGTTGGGATCGATGACCTCGTCCTGCCAAGTCACCAGCCAAACACCGGCCTTTCCTTCGATGGCCGTGGCAATATCGCCGGCGATACTCAAATCGGTGACCCGGTTGACGTCGAGGCGCTGCATCCACGGTAAGGGTGTCCAATTATCCCAGCCAAAGTAGTAGGCCCAGACAGGAAATATATGGCCCGAACTGAGCAGCACAGTTTCATCAGCGGCCATGCGCTCCCTCACAAATTGGGCTAACGCTTTGAAATCATCTTTAGAAAAGCGCGGGTCGGTGAACCAGTTGAAGAGGCTAAAAAGTGATGTAGCCAGGATAAAGAGTAGGGCCAGCGTAAAGATAAGGCGTGAAGCATGGGCTGCCGGGCTCGGGGTCTGCCGAGTCTCTTTAGTTTTGCTCAGGCTAAGCGTGCCTAACCTGCTGAGGACAATAGTCAGGAGGAGGATAAAGGCCGGGTAGGCCAGCATTGTGTAGCGCGGGTTGAATTTGGGAGATTGGTAGGAGAGGGCCAGGATCAGGACAATGGGTAGACATAACCAAAGCATGAGGAAAACAAGTGAATTGTGAAGGGTGAATGACGATGATGGAACGATATCTCTATTATTTGCGAGGCGCGTAATTAAAATGAGTAATCCGGAGATGATTAATATCGCCAAATACCCTCCCGTAAACCAGGTGCCGGCCTGCTCGAAGACGGTTTCGCCGGCGCTAAAACTGATGAAGACTTTGCGCAGTGCTTCGTCAAGTTTTAGTGCGCCGGGCCAATAGCTTGGATCGTCGCCCCAGCGCGCCAGCAGCGCCGGCAGCCAGGGCCCAAAGAAAAGGATGGTCAGGCCGAACATAAGCAGGGCCTGAAGTATCAGTCGTTTGGGCCAGCGATACTGCCAGAGGACAATGAGTGTGTACAGAGCGTGAGCAGCGATGAGAAATGCCGCAAAGTAATGGGTATAGAGCGCCGCTGCAGCCGTCAAGGCGTAAATTAGGCCGGACGTTCGTGCCAGAGGGGGAAGTAAGGTGCCCTTTGGGTGATGGGAGAATGCGAGAGTGGTATTGGAGGTAATGCTAAGCGCGGGATGAAGGATTTTAAGTAGGAGATAGCTGGCCAGGCTGGCCTCCAATACCAGCAGGGTGTACATGCGCGCTTCTTGGCTGTAGTAGATCATTAGCGGCGATAGGGCGAAGATTGCGGTAGCAAGTAAAGCAGCCGGATAGCGCGTGGCGGCATTCATCTTCGACAATTTAAGAAGCCGGTGGGCGAGAACGAAAATGAGCGGTACGGTCAGCGTGTTAAAAACGGCCGATGGAAAGCGTAAAGCCCATTCGGCGCCGCCAAACGTGATTTCGCTGCTCCAGATAATCAGGTAATATAACGGCGGTTGAATATCTGCAGCCGTCCAGTTGATGAGATCGGGTAGCTGCATTTGGGACAGGAGCCAGGTGACGCCTTCATCGTACCAAAGGCTTTGCTCGCCTAACATGGTTAGGCGTAGGGCAAACGCTATTAAAATGATGAGTAGCTGGCCAAGCCGATGTTTGCTCATACGACATAGCATGCTACCACAGGCTCTTTCAGGGAGCAAGGTCGTATGGAAACATTACTATTCTACGTGGATCTGGCCCAGTAATAATGCGTCCCGACCATCGGCAAGCGGCAGTCGTTCCAAGGTTTGGGAATGGTAGAGGCCGAGTTGAAGCGTATAGCGGCCCGTGGCTAACTGTGAGGGTATGATGAGCGTATGCCGGTCAAAATGGGGCTGGTGCGGCAGCCACTGTGACGTAGGTACAGGAGTTAGCCAGGTCGGATAAGCATCGCTTTGAGCAACCAGGCTGCCATCGGAGGCGAGTAAATGGATAAAAACCGTGTAGTCGGCGTTAAGCGGACTGTCGGTGACCCAGCGCAGTATGATGGGGAAAGTGGCACCGGCTTGAACTGTCTTCGCCTCCAGCCAAAAACCCGTTAGATAAATCGCTGAGCCCAGGCGAACGCGAGCAAGGTTGAGGGGCTGGAGACTGAGGATTGGTGGCAAGTGTTCCAGGAATGGGCCTTGGCGCTTAAACGTGGCAAGTTGAGCCCAGTGTCCGGGATGGAGCCGGGGCGGGCTGGGCAATGCTTGTTCCTTTCTAAGTGCGGTTAATTGAGCCGAGTCTTTCAATTCTTGAATAGGAAAGCGAAGCTCAGGATTGTTAAAACTTCCCTCGGGCCCTACGGCAATGCCGAGATGAAACGTCGAAGGCATCAACTGGGGCAATGTTTCCGTCACTACGATTTCACCCGTCTGCCAGCGCGCCGGCGGATACCAGACCGCCGCAATCATCGGCACCTGGGTCGGATTCATTAACAGTTGGCCGGTATCGTTGTAAACCAGGGGCCACAGCTGAATGTCTTTAGGTAGTCCGTCTATGGCCTGCCAGAAAAACCGAAAGCTGACGCCGTCGTCGGGGTCATCGTGGACATCGTAGCCCAACAGCTGCAGGCGCTTATCGCCAAAAGTGAGGAGGCTTACGTGAGCGGGCCCGGTCG
>JBFGLD010000576.1:0-4746 GCA_041576335.1 Anaerolineae bacterium
GTAGAAACCCGATAAAGTAGAAAACGGAGCGTAAGCCAAACCTGTCGGCAATGAGGCCGGCAATAATAGGCGACAGGATACCAAACAAGCGATTGAGCGAAAAGATGGCCCCAATGCTACTCCCGCCCAAAGTGTCCGGGGTCACGCTCATAACATATACTAAGATGAGTGAGCGGGTTGAAAACAGGGCGCCTCCAAGTATAGCAATGACGCCAAAAAGCAACAGACCAGAATACATAAAAACCAGAGTAATGACCGCAAGACAAGCGACTAACATTGCTAAGAGTAGAACTAAACGCAAGCCTACCCGATCCGCCAGCGTCCCGACACCGGGGGCTAACATCGCTCCAGAAAGGGTTAGCACGCCCATATATAATCCTTGAGTGGCCGAGTTAAGGCCGAGTTCAAAGGCCAAAAACAGGGGGATAAAAGTAAACAATCCCAGCCGGGCCATGGTCAGGCTAATCGACACACCGCTAGCCAGCAAGAATTGCCGGTTACGCAGGATACCCGACCGCAGGGCCTTCCCGTAATTTGGCCGCGCTGTCTGCACTTGCAGGCCAGGTCCGGCTATCCGCGGCAGCGTTAACAGAATGAGTCCGCCCATCAACACGCCCGGCCACAGATGCAAACGGGTGACGAATTGCCAGGTGAATACCCCTAACAGCATCCCGACGACTACAGGAGAGAGGCCGTGAAAGATATTGGCCCCGGCATCATGGAGGGCCAAAGCCAACCCCCTGCGCCTGGGAAAAATCGTGTTCAGCAGTGGCATGGCATACGGGTGCCACAAGCTGTTGCCGATGCCCCCAAAGCCCAGCCACAGCAGAGCCACCATGAACGTCTCGGCAAAGCCCTACAGCGCCGTAGAAACGCCTAAAGACACAAGACACAAGCCCAGAAACCAGCGTCGCCCGCCGAGGGTATCGGCCAAATACCCCCCAGTTAGGCTGGTGATAACCGCAATGATACCCCGACTGCTATCAAACAGCCCTACCTGACTGAAACTCAAACCTAGAGCGACCGTTAAGACCGGGTAGAGCACGGTAAGCATACCGTTATACCAGTGTCCCACGCCATGCCCGAAGACCATCAAACCCAAGGTATGATTTTTTTGAGTACGAGTCAGGCTAATCGCGCCGGTAGACATCAGGTTGCTTGCTGTGAGCCTGATTGAGTTTCGTTAAAGTAAAACAAGCGATAATGGTCGGAATTCACGGCTCATCCACGCCCTAGTAAATCATTGTTCCGCCTTAAAGCGGTGAGGTCGGTTATGGCAACTGCGGCTCCTCACTGTAAAACCGCTTCCAGACGTTTCCATCAAAGAATCCGGGTGGCACCTTGTCCGGGTCATCGTCCATAGTCAGGGTGATATACCCCTCCGGGCTACGCCAGGCGTGGCAGGGTTTGCCCAGACACATACTGATCACGGATTTCTCCGGCGCGTCTCGATTGATTTCGATTACGGCAGCGCCCAGGCTGGTTTCCTCGCGGTAGTGGCTGCCGTGGCGACAGATCGAGTTTGGGCCCGGACCATTGGCATGGTCGCGGGAGAACTCCATCAACTTCTCCAGGGTTAGTTGTCCTTCGTTCTCGCGCAGCAGTTGCAGACAGCGTTGATAGCGACACACGCTGGAGACATCTTCCGGTTGATTGGTATACTCAAGTAGTTGGAAACGATTAGCCCGGGCTGCTATTTGATCGCGCACGACTTCAATGGCCTGATGGGTATAGGAGCCTTCAATGATAATGCCCTCTTTGCTGTCGGCAAACTCGATATTGCCGGGGGTACTGGTTGGGTTTTCCAAGATAAGCTTGGAGACGAGATTGGCTGCGTCCGCCGCCGTGTCTTTCTCCAAACCTAGACGCATCAACTGGGTGCGGTCACTGGCCCGAACCTGGCTGATATCAACTTTACGCTGGCGAAGTTCGATGGTGCGGGAAATGTTGCTACCTGTAGCGACCCCTTTGTCATTGACACCAACTTTAATTCCGGTTCGACCGGCCGCCGAGACCCCGATCATCCGGTTACCCTCCGCGGGGTTTACAATCTGGATGACATAAATCTCTTTGTTTTGATCGAAACCTGGCCCAGCCATTGAGTCGTTGCCAACCTGGTCGCTATTCTTCATGAAAAGGGTGTTGCCGTTGTGACCGGCTGCGCCGATGGCCATCATGACCGTACAACCGTCGGAGAAGACATAATCGCCGAACAGGTTGTAAGCCAGTACATCTTCAAAAGATAGTTTGCTTCCCTCGGCAATGCCGGCAATTTCGTTGATATAGGCCGAAGCCAACAGCCCGCTTTCCTCGCGGACCTTGCCCAACAGCCAATGACGACGGTAACCCATAGCTGTCATGGCTCGCCAGAAGGCAGCGACATTGGCTCGCACGAACGGGGCTGCCTTCAGGCCGGCTGCGTGGCCGATAGCGTAGTGGCTACCTGTACCATACGTTAAGGTTGCTATCATATTTTCATTGCTCCTGTTCTTACAGTTTCAACAATCGCAGGCCAGTCCGGCCCGATAGAGGTTGTAGGCTAATAACTCTCGATAAGCTTGGCCGCTGCTTGCGGCCAGACCTCTGATCACCTCGCGCAGATGGGCCGGCCGCTTGAACTCATCGTCGTGAGTCCAGGCGATCAATTCATCCCGTGGGACAGCCAGGGCGGTCACACTTTCCCAGAATATCGCCAGATTAGCTGCAATCGAGTACCGGTTTTGAAACCGAGCTGGAAATGGCTGCCGCTGACGGCCACCACCTCCACATGAATGCTCATACGTTCTGGACGATGGGCCGAATTAGCCGGCCAATAGGACGCTCGGCCACAAATTGTCGGTCCCACATCATCACATTGCCGCGTACTATCGTGCCGACCGGCAGCCCCTGGCCTTCCCACAAGTGCCAGGGGGTTACTTTGCCTTTACTATGCAACTTGTGGCGATCGATCTGCCAGGTTTGGTTGGGGTTGAAGATGGTCAAGTCGCCATCGGAACCAACGTGTAGCGAACCTTTCTGCGGATAACAATCCCAGGCGCGCGCCCCGTTTTCCGAGCAAATCCGCACAAAGTGGTTGACCGGCATACCGCGATTCACCACGGCCTCGGAGTACATAACCTGCATCAGCGTTTCGACGCCTACAAAGCCCGATATTGCATCCCAGATACCTTTCATCTTTTCCTCTTCCGCGTGAGGCGAATGGTCATCGGCAATAAAATTGACTCGGCCGTCCATCACGCCTGCCCACAAGGCGGCCCCATGCTCTTTAGAGCGAACGGGCGGGTTCATGCGCAAGATCGGCCCCATCTCGTCCATATCTTCCTCCGAGAGGAACATGTAGTGAGGGCCGGTCTCGGTGGTGATATCCACCCCGTTGCCGCGATGTTCAACGATCATATCCAGGCCGTCTTTAGAGCTCAGGTGGTAGATATGAATCTTGGCTCCGGTATATTTGGCGAACAGGGCCATGCGCTGAATCGACTCCGCCTCGCAAATAGCCGGGCGTGACTCGACAAAGGCACGCGGGTCGGTTCGTCCTGCTTCGATCAGTTGGCGCGTGCGATGCTTGAGGATTTGGTCATTCTCGGCGTGGAAGCCGATACGCAGCCCGGTTTCGGCCACGTGGCCTAAGGCGTCCACTAACACGCCATCGTCCGGCGCCGGAATATTGCCAATGGTCGAACCCAGGAAGATTTTGAAGCCGATAGCCCCGGCCTTAGCCATAGGAATAATTTGGTCGGGGTTCTCCTGCACGACGACGCCAACCAGCATAATGTCGACGTAGCTTTTTTCCTGGAGCGACTTCTCCCGAGCCAGAATCTGTTCGGGTCTATCCGTAATCGGCTTGACGTTGGGCATATCCAGTACGCTGGTGATACCGCCAAACACGGCTGCCGTTGAGCCGGTCGTAAAATCCTCTTTGTAGGTCATTCCCGGATCACGGTAGTGAACATGGGGGTCCATCAGGCCGGAGAAGATATAGTTTCCGCCCGCGTCCAATACCTTTTCAGCATCAGGTAAAGCACTATCTTTACCGACGGCAACGATGAGCCCCTCATCGATAGCGACGCCACCCTCGAAGGTGTTCGTCGGTGTAACCACTAAACCATTTCTTACAACTAAATCAACTGCCATTTGTACGTTCCTCTCAATTGTTATGTTTGAATGAAGAAGTGCAGAATCTATTCTGTCGAAAAAAGAGACGAAGCTCAGGGTGTACGGAATGAATTCCGCATTCCACCTTCATCAGACTGCCTAAGGTCATTGTTTACTGTAAAATATGTTCCCACTTTTCTCGAACGGCCCGTGCTTCGTCCGGTTTTACGATAGCCTCAGTAAATTCCCCCCGTCGCTCCCAGGGAATGGTGGCGTCAATAATCGCCCGCGAGTTGAAGGGTACAGCACCTTTTGGCACTATCGGATCCAAGGGACTGCTCCAGGCCCGGCGAATCATCTCGATGTCCTGCGCTGGATCGGAGCGGGTCAGCACGGCCCACAGCACATCGCCGGGATTGAAAATATCAATGTCATCGTCGACCACGACCACATAACGGCCGTTATAGGCTGCCGCACCACATTGAGCCGCGATATGGGCCACCTGCTTGGCATGACCGGGATATCGCTGCTGCAGGCTCACGACCACCAACAAGCGATTACCACCTTCGGGCGGGCACCAGACGTCGGTCACCCCGGAGACGCCGGCCGCCTCGATCTGCTGCTGGATCAGCGACGATTTGAGGTAGGCCA
>JBFGLD010000577.1:0-4744 GCA_041576335.1 Anaerolineae bacterium
GAGACGATGGTTTGTTGATTATTGAGTAGTTTAGCGTTTTTGGAGGTAGAGCACTCATGGGTTCATCAGAAATTTCAGAGCGTGATGAAAACCTGATCCCGAGGCTTACCGCAGCGGTATATCCTTCATTTGCGCTGCTTGCCGGGATGCAGCTTGATTTGTTTACCCCGCTCAAAGATGGTCCTATGAGCGCCGAACAGCTTTCTGCTGCAATAGGCGTCCGTTCTGCGAAACTGAAACCACTCTTGTACGCACTAGCAGTTGCGGGTCTATTGAATGTGGAAGGGGAACTCTTGGCCAATACCGAGGTAGCTAACCGTTTTCTGGTACGAGGCAGTCCATCATGTGTGGTGGATATGCACGAACTGCTTTCCGACCTATGGAAGGCTGCACTTGAAACGGCGGAGTCGATCCGGACAGGATTGCCGCAGGCGGAGTACAACTACTCAGCCATGTCGAAAGATGAGTTGGAACAATTCTTTCGTGGTGAGCATCCATATGCCGTCGCATACGGACGTGAACTGGTAGCAAGATATGATTTTTCTTCATATCGTACACTCTTGGATGTTGGCGGTGGCTCGGGGGGACTAGCTATCGCAGTCACTGAGGCTTATCCTCATATTCAAGCGACGGTAGTTGATCTGCCGACCGTCATTCCAGTGACGCAACATTTTATTGATGAGGCAGGTGCAGGGGATAGGGTTCAGGTGATAGCGACCGACGTGATTCGTGATTCGCTAACCGGCTCGTATGATGTTGCGGTCTTGTCCGCATTGATCCAGGTGCTCTCACCTGACGAGATACGCCGCACGCTCAAGAACGTCAGCCAGGTCGTGAACCCAGGCGGCGCAATATACCTTACAGGTTCTGGCATTATCGACAATTCACGCACCTCGCCCCCGGATCTGGTAGGATTTAATCTGGTCTTTATCAATGTTTATAACGAAGGTCAGGCCTATACGGAACAAGAGTATAAGGATTGGCTGGAAGAAGCTGGCTTTGGCGACTTTGAGCGCATTATCCGGCCGGATGAAAGTAGTATCATTGCGGCTCGAAAAATTAAGTGAAGTGCGGTTCAAATAGTAAATCGCTGCCTGTTTTTCGCCTTTTGCATCGTATCCGGCATTCCATCTGGTTCGCGCCTAAGTTACGGTCGGTGGGACAGTCGCCCGTCCCACCGCCGCTCCCAAACGGGGCACAACAATATCCCATTACCCCGCTTTTCAGTTAAGAGGCTGTTGTCATCAGTACCTTGAACGGTGGACCAAATCGTGGCAATGTCCGTGAATGAGGGCGAGATTAGGGTAATGATGGTAATGATGATTACCGTCTCGGTGATGAACCTCAAGCACGCCCATTGCTCTCAAGCGTAACCCCCAATGTGTACATCTTCCATTTTGTATCTTCATTAGAACACAAACCCGTTTACTCCCCGGTTTGTCGATATAGGTTCGTCGAACCGGGGAGGGGGCGGTGTTCAAGTGACGCAGTTGTTGAGCTAGGTTCATTCGTTTACAGCGGTCATCACCCCGCTGCCATCCTTCCCCCGACCTCCTTACGTCGGTTTTGGATGAACGAGTCGCACCAAATCGTTGCAAGCGAGCGCCAAAGCTGCGTAATTACTTGAGTAGTCAACAAGATGTTGCACACAGTTGACTCACGCAGAGTCGCAAAGGTGCAAAGATTTTATAAATTTCTTGGCGTTCTTGGCGTCTTTGCGTGAGAATTCCAAAAACACACCTGTGCAATATGCTCTTGACCATTACAAAGCTGCGTTATTACCGAAGCGGTGTCTGATTGAAGCTGGTTTTGCCAGCCAAGTTGGTGAAAAATTAGAGCGTATTCGCTGGTGGGGTCCCCGCTACCCGACTGTGGCAGCTGTTTAATTGAGGCTGGTTTCGCCAGCCAAGTTGGTGTAAATCAGGTTGTGTCGCTGGTGGGGTGGTATTTTGTGTAGTGCCTCACCTTTAGGCAAGGATTCGTCGTGCGCCGGCTTAACGGAGGCGTTAGGTTTTCTACATAGCCGGATCGAAGTAAAATAGGAGAAATGCTTATGAAGGCAATAGTATGTACGAAATACGGACCGCCGGAAGTCCTGCAACTGAAAGATGTTGAAAAACCCACTCCCAAGAAAAATGAGATATGCATAAAGATTCACGCGACCACAGTTACATCAAGTGACTGTATAGTCCGGGGTTTCGGCCTACCGATGTGGCACCCGATGGGACTGATGATGGGAATAGTGTTGGGCTTTGGTAAACCGAGAAACCCAATCCTTGGGATGGTGGCGGCTGGAGAAGTCGATTCTGTGGGAAGAGATATGAAACGGTTCAAGATAGGTGACCAGGTCCTTGCCTATACCGTCAAGTCACCCACCAAGACTCGATTTGGCACCTATGCCCAGTACGTATGCATTCCGGAAGACTGGATAGTGTTACCAAAACCGTCCAATGTGACCTATGAGGAGGCCGCCGCAATCCCCTACCCTGGAGAACTAGCGATGTTTTATCTGAAGAAGGGAGATATCCAAAGTCGGAAAAATGTTCTCATAGTTGGAGCTTCTGGATCGATCGGTACTACTGCCGTGCAGCTTTCTAGGTACTACGGGGCTAAAGTGACAGGTGTCTGCAGTACTGCAAACCTGGAACTGGTAAGGTCCCTGGGAGCCGAAACGGTGATCGACTACACAAAAGAGGACTATTCGAAACGCAGTGAGCGTTATGATTTGATACTGGATGCCGTTCCACAGCAGGTGGCGGATAGGAAAAGCTTGAAATCACAAGCGAAGAACGCCCCGAATTACAAAAAATGCTGACCCACCTGCGGGTTGATGATGTAGTCGTCATTTGGAAACTTGATCGGCTAGCGCGGTCTATGACAGACCTGGTGAGCTTGGTCAATGAGATGCAGGCCAAGGGAGTCCAACTGCAGAGTCTGAATGATCACATTGACACCACCACACCTCACGGTAAATTTACCTTTCAACTCTTCGCGGCTTTGTCTGAATTTGAACGGGACCTTATTCGGGAACGGACCAAAGCCGGCTTAAGCGCCGCCCGCGCCCGCGGTCGTCAAGGTGGCCGGCCCAAAGGCTTGTCTAAGGAGGCTCAACAGACCGCCATCATTGCCGAAAAGCTCTATCAGGAAGGAGAGCTGACCGTTAAGGAAAACAGTCGAAGCCGTGCTCTGGATCGCCCGCAGCGGGGCCCAATGGCGCTTGTTACCGGCACCCTAACCTTGGGTACATTTTTCTGACCGTTGATTTTTCCTGGTTTCTATAAATACCCCAACGACAGAAGAGTGCCGGCAGTATCTACATTTGGAGGCGTGTCCGTAATCATAGGCAACGTATAGCTGCCACTTATGCCTCAACGGGCGGCACCAACACCAGCTTGCCGACATACTGTTTTGCCAGGAAGTCCTGTTGGGCCTGATGAATCTCGGCCAGGGGGTAGGACTTGGCCAGTAAAGGCCGGATTTCTTGATTTTCAATATAGCGGAGCAAGGTGGGGAATATCTCCGGCGTTGGCACTGTGGCCCCGATGAGTTCCAAGTCTTTGAGATAGAGAGTGCGCACATCCAACGCAACGATGGGGCCGGCAATGGCCCCGGCAGTCACATATCGTCCGCCGCGATGCAGCACCTCCAGTAAGGTCCTAAAGATTGGCCCGGCCACCACATCGGCTACAACATCGACATTGGGTGTGCCGATGGCCTCGGTGATAGCGGTGGGCAAATCATCAACATCGCGAGGAAAGACGGCGTCGGCTCCGACTGAGCTGACGTGCTCGACCTTGCCGGCTCCGGCTAATGCCAAGACCGTAGCCCCTCGCCGTTTTGCCAACTGTACCAGGGCCGACCCCACCCCACCGGAGGCCCCGGTTATGAAGATGGTCTCACCTTTGCTGACTCTGGCCCGCGTCAGCATATTCTCGGCAGTCATGTAGGCGCAGGCAAACGTGGCGAGTTCCTCATCCGACCATGGGCTATCGACCCGGTGGACCTGACGTTCCGGCATGGCGACATATTGGGCAAAGCCGCCGTCACACTCACTGCCGGTAAAGCCAGTCTCGTAGCGGTTCATCGGGTTCGACCAGTCGCGCAGCCAGGGATCGACCATCACCCGCCCCCCCAGCCAATCTATCGAAACACCTTCGCCAACGGCTGCAACTCGGCCCACGATGTCGGCCCCTTGAATTCGAGGGAAATCAATCCCGACCCCGCTCCAATCACCTTGGACGTTATCCGCATCGGCAAACCCTGCCTCGCCAGCCGCATTTGTGCCCGAGGTTACAGTGGAGCTGTACCAGGCGGTGCGGGTGTTGATGTCGGTGTTGTTGATGCCGCAGGCCGCTACCCGAATCAAGAGTTCACCGGATTGGGGCGATGGCCTGGGCCAATCGGTGCGATATTCTAATTTATCAAAGTCACCGTGTCCGGTCAGAACGACAGCCGTCATTTTGGCTGAAATATTGACCATGGTTGTTCTCCAAAAGTCTATAGATATGAGTTACGCGGTTGGAGAAGCAACGCTGGAACGCAAAGCGCGGAGGATTGGAGGGGTAAATCTTCATTAAAACAGGACATTTTCAAGGCTGAGATAACCCTCTCTACAAAAACGGTTGACTTGTTCGGCGGTGAACGTTCCGGTTATTGGGCTCTCCTGTAGACAGACTTTTGTTCACTTTTGGTAACTATTCAGGTTATCCATTTAGGACTGGCAGTCCTGGCTGAATAGTTACCA
>JBFGLD010000578.1:0-4743 GCA_041576335.1 Anaerolineae bacterium
CGTCCAGCCGCATTCTGGAGCCAGGTGAACGTTCCGGTATTGATCTGTGCTGCCGAGGATCGAAGTAACTCTGACTGGATGGCCCTTAAAGCAAAGCAAGTAGCGGCGGCCCAGACAGGATTACCTAACTCAACAGTATATTGGTTCGATAACACCGATCACGATATTCATGTCCACCGCCCCGAAGCCCTGACAAACGTGCTCCTGCAATCGCTGCGTGACGGGCTGTGGCAGGCCTGCTAAACATATTGTAAAGCGTGTTTGAAATATGAATAACTCATTAAAACGCAGGAAGAGATTTATGATTGCGCAACCAGGCTTAATTGTGCTGCTGGGATCGGGCGAAACCGCACCCACCATTCGCAGAGTATACAACTGGCTGTTTGAGCGCTTAAAAGCACCAATTCACATTGGGATTTTGGAAACACCGGCCGGTTTCGAACCGAATTCTGATAAAGTGGCTCAGTATATGGCAGAATTTATGACACATCGGCTGCAGAATTTCGGCCCCCGTATCTCGATCATACCGGCTCGCAAACGAGGTACGGCTTTCAGTCCGGATAAGGCAGACATTGTGACACCTTTGCTAGAAACAAACGTAATCATGATGGGACCGGGGAGCCCAACCTATGCCGCCAGGCAGCTATTGGACAGCGTCGCCTGGCACACCTTAGTGGCGCGGCACCGTTTGGGAGCAGCCCTGATCTTTGCCAGCGCCACCACCATTGCATCGAGCGTTCATGCTCTGCCCGTCTACGAGATTTATAAAGTCGGCGAGGATTTACACTGGAAGCGGGGCCTAGACTTTTTTAAGCCGTTCGGATTGTCGTTGGTATTTATCCCACATTGGAACAACAACGATGGCGGCACCGAGTTAGATACCAGTCATTGTTATGTAGGTACATTGCGTTACAATCAGCTTATAGAGATGCTGCCGAAAGATGTCACAATTGTTGGTATTGACGAACACACAGCCCTGGTCGTCGACCCGCAGGCTGAAACTTGCCGGGTAATGGGGGTGGGCAACGTTAGAATTGTGCGTGGTGATCAAGAAAAACAATTTCCTAATGGCCAGACCTTTTCCGTCCACGAATTGGGTTCGTTTTACCTGCCTGCGCCACAGACGGGTATACCGGCTGAGGTATGGCAGCGGGTTACAACGGCTTTCTCTAGCGCTGAGGGTCCATCTGCAGAATCAGGAACATTTTCCCCTTCATCAGAGGTGATCACCCTGCTTGAACAGCGCAATGCCGCTCGCTCGCGCCGGGATTGGCCGACGGCAGACGCGTTGAGGGAAAAGATCGAGGCAAGGGGTTGGAAAGTAATCGATATGCCCGACGGTTCCGTTCTGGAACCGGCCTAAGCGGCTGAATTCGAGGAAAAACAAGATGCCCGACCATCCTCACGAGCATAGCCACAAACATGGTGACCACAGCCACAGCGCTGGTCCATTAAAGTGGATTGCCTCGATTTTCCACCTCGGTGGCCATGAACACACGCATGCCCCCCAAAAACTAATTGCCGACTCGGCCTTTACCGATAACAAACACGGAATTCGTGTAATTTGGATTGCTTTGGGCCTGCTCGGCCTGACAACCCTGATCCAAAGCGTAATATTTTTGATCAGTGGCAGCGTGGCCTTGCTGGCCGACACCGTGCACAATCTTGGCGATGGACTCAATTCTATTCCGCTGCTAATCGCTTTTTACCTGGCCCGCCGTCTACCGACACGCCGCTACACATATGGCTTTCATCGTGCCGAAGATGTGGCCGGTATTATTATTGTACTTTCAATTGCCTTTAGCGCGGCCTTTGTCTTATGGGAGTCGGTTCAAAAATTTATCTCGCCGGAGCCGATTTCCAACCTAGGGGCAGTGGCTGTGGCAGCGCTGATCGGATTCCTGGGCAACGAGGCGGTAGCAATCCTCCAAATTCGAACGGGCCGCAAGATCGGCTCGGCCGCGCTCGTTACGGACGGCTTGCATGCTCGCACCGATGGGCTTACCTCTCTGGCTGTACTAATTGCTGCCGGCGGGATTTGGCTGGGATTTCCTCTCATTGACCCTGTTGTTGGGCTCCTTATCGGCATTGCCATTCTCTTCGTTACCCGAGACGCCATCTTCTCTGTTTGGTATCGCCTAATGGATGCGGTCGAACCTGAGCTATATGGGCAAGCGGCCCAAGTGGGACAGCAGCAGGTAGAACGTCACCAGGACCTTAAAGAGATACGTCGTCTGCGCATGCGCTGGATGGGCCACCGCCTCCACGCAGAAATTTACATTGCCGTGGAACCCGAGCTGAGTACGGCCCAAAGCCATCATATTGCCGAAATCGTACGGCGCCGTCTGTTCGAGGCAATGCCGCTGCTGTCGGAGGCGACGGTCCACGTTGAGCCATGGTCGAGAGATGTTAACGAATTTCATAAGTTGACGGTCGAGCGAGAGCCAGTCCCCAAACAGATTGGAGATTAACTAGGAGTCAGTAATGATAACTCACTCGTGCTTTTCTATATTAATTTTGGCTGACGATCGCGAGTCGACGCTACAATATTTATTTGCTTACCTACGCACTATCCAACCGGTTAAACTTGACATTGAGCCGTCACTCCCGATCGACCTGAGTCGCTACGCGGCGATTTTGGCTACCGATCCGGCTAATTTTACCCCTGCAGAACAAACGCGGCTGGCAGCCTTTGTCGCAGCGGGTGGAGGTTGTCTCGGCCTGCTCACCCCTTCCAAACAACCTTTACCTCCGATTTTTGGTGTTCAGGCCGGCTGTGTTGGCCCGGAAGCAGAATTGCGCCTGCTATTCACGAGCCCGGACCATCCGGTCGCTATGCGGTTGCCCGGATCTTTTTATGTAAATAGCCGCTACCACCCGCTCAAACCGACGGCCGATGATACCGAAACCATTCTTTATGCCGATTGGCGCTATCAGCACAGCCCGGTCGTCGTAGCGCGGACCGTGGGTGATGGCAAAGCAGCCTGCACCACGCTAACTGCGTACAACAATGCCCAATGTCAGCAGCTACTGTATCGTCTATTGCGCTATGTAGGCCGCCAGCCTAACGCCGGGCGCGCGCTTGGGGTTGGCTTGTTGGGCTACGCGCCCTCTGTCGGGCAGCTTCACGGGCTTGGTGCTCAGGCTGTCGAGGGTTTGGCCCTGCGGGCAGCCTGCGATTTGAATTCGCGGCGACTGGCCGAGGCCAAGCAAGAATTTCCCGGCCTGCGAACCTACCAGGCGCCTGTCGATTTGGGTCGCGATCCCGACGTTGACTTAGTGATCATTGCCACGCCGCCTAATACTCACGCCAAGCTGGCCGTACAGATGCTGGCAGCCGGTAAACACGTTGTGTGTGAGAAGCCGCTCGCACTGACAAAATCCGAAACAGAAGCTATGGTAAGCATGGCCGACAAACACCAGCGCCATCTGAGTTGCCATCAAAACCGGCGCTGGGATACAGATTATCTGGCCATTAAGCAAGCCTTGCAGGATGGGCTGATTGGTGAGCTGTTCTATATGGAAACATTCATCGGAGGCTTTGTCCATCCCTGTGGTTTTTGGCACTCCCACGCGCCGGTTTCTGGCGGTACAACGTACGACTGGGGGGCGCATTACCTCGATTGGGTGTTAAGCTTGATGCCCGATCCAGCCACGGCTGTGATCGGGACGCGCCAGAACCGGGTTTGGCACGATGTTACGAACGCCGACCAAGAGCGAGTACAAATTCGCTTTGCCGGGGGTCAGGAAGCCGAACTAATCCACTCTGATATTGCTGCGATCCGCAAGCCAAAGTGGTACCTGTTGGGTACGGAGGGAGCGATTATCGGCCATTGGCGCGAGGTAACCGTGAACGAGGTCGACCCCTTATTTTACGTCCAAACTCATCGAATCCCACCGACCGAGACGCCGCCAGAGTTGAGTTTGCAGCACCGCCACCATTCCGGGCAAATGGTCGAGCAGAAGTTAGCCCTACCGCTACGTGAGGCATTTCCGTTTCATCGTAATTTGGCCGACCACCTTCTGACCGGCGAACCTCTGGCTGTGCCGGTTTGCGAGTCGGCTCAGGTTGTGACTGTATTGGAAGCGGCCGCCCGTTCTGCGGCCGCGGGCGGTACGGTAGAGATGCTAAATGGCCGATTTTGTTAGATGGGGTGTGTTGGGTACGGCCAACATTGCCCGCGTATGTGTGATCCCTGCGATTGCGAAATCCGGTAACGGTACGCTGCGAGCCGTTGCCAGCCGCTCGTTGGCCAGCGCTGAGGAGCTGGCTAACAAGCACGGTATTGCGCGGGCTTACGGCAGCTATGAGGCCTTGCTGGCCGACCCGTCCATTGATGCCATCTACATTCCCCTGCCAAACCACCTCCATTTGCCGTGGACGCTGCGGGCTCTGGCCGCCGGTAAGCACGTATTGTGTGAGAAGCCGCTTGCGCTGAATGCTGTCGAGGCCGGGAAAATGGTAGAATCTGCCCAATCCGCCGGTTTGCTGCTGCTGGAAGCATTTATGTACCGCTTCCATCCACGCAGCCAACAAATCAAGAGGTTAGTTGATGAGGGTGCTATTGGCCTTCCTCGCCTGGTGCGAACAGCGTTCGGTTTTAACTTACGCGACCGAGGGAACTTCCGGTTCCGCTCGGAAATGGGAGGTGGCGCGCTTATGGACGTCGGTTGTTATGGGGTCAGCCTGGCCCGCTGGCTGTTAGGCGCCGAACCGGAGCAGGTTCAGGCGCAGGCAATTTA
>JBFGLD010000579.1:0-4740 GCA_041576335.1 Anaerolineae bacterium
GGAGCCTGGCTGGAGCTGCCGTCGTAAGACTCGGCGGTCCGTTCGCCCGAACCGGTGATGATGAAGGCCAGCGCGTTGCCGCTGCTCCAGCCGCCGCGGTTGACGATTTCCTGGACGATGGCGGACAGGTCGGGCGTTTGGTGGGTTTGGCCGACAATGGCCCAGGCCGGGAGGCTGTTCCAGGCGACGGAGGCGCTGCTTTTGGCCCGGCCGGAGACGTTGTAGTCGGCGGTGCTAAAGACGGCGGCGTTATCGGCGGCTTCGGTGCGGAAGAGGAGCGAGGTGGCTCCGGCGTCAAGCTCATCGGTGGTAAACTCGATGTAGGCGTTGGTGATGGCTGCGCCCTGAGGCACGCTCACATTCTGGAAGCGGATACCGACCACTTGAGCGCTGCTGCCCTCTGAAATGAGTTCCAAGTCGGAACTGGTGACGCCGATATCGCCGTCACTGGTATCCTCTTCCACGTCGTCCAACGATTGGCTGACCCGGATGTCGACCGTGCCGCTTGATACCGGCGTCGGGTCTGTTGAACCTGGTATGGGGTCTGTGTTTCCACCCCCATACTCGATCTGAATATTGTCGATAAAATAGACGATGTCGTCGACAGGTCCGTGAGTGAGAAACCGAATCTGCGTATTTGAGGCGGCAAAGCTGCTGATGTTAACAGACTCAGGGGTCTGCGCAGAATCTAAACCATCGAAAGGATACGTCTTGAGGGTTGTCCACGTAGCACCACCGTCGTTAGAAACGTCGAGGGTCATCGTTCCGGCGGTTGGGTTTGGGCTGCCAAAAGTTCCGCGCCGGTAGCTAAACGTGAGTGTAGCCGCGGTTACACCGCCAAGGTCAATTTGTCGAAAAACGCCAAAACCGGGATCGGGATTATTAGGTTTTGTGCCCCCCACCCGCAGACAGTTGGGTGAGGCACAGTAAGTTGTGTTGGGAGAAACTTGAACCGGACCATCAGACGGGCCGGCTCCGTTGGGCTCAGCGATTTCAGTCCAAGCGTGGCCGCTCCAATCTGTGGTGCCGCTGCTGCCGTTGTAGATTCTGCTGTCAAACTCATCCCGTACAGTTTCGGTGCTGCCCCCACTGCCTGGGCCGTCGATTAGGTAGTATAAGTAAGCCTGACCGTCATCGCTGGCCATCCGCCCAATCCGGCCGCTGTAGTGGTAGGCCATCTCGGCCGGATCCAGTTCATTCATCTCCACTAACCCATTGCCGTTGGCATCGACCCAGCCGGTGCCGTGGGCCAGGTCGGCATTGATGTCCATACCGTAGTTGGCATAATTCTCAACCGGAAAACTACCCAGCACCGCTTCCGGCGCCCAAACACGGCCCATGCCTTGCTGCAGGATGTTGTAGACCAGATCCTGATCGCCGGTCAGGGCGGGGCGGGACGAGACCATGAGCCGGTATTTGACCTGATCCGGAGTCAAGGTCGGATTGGCTTCCAGCATCAGGGCCACCACGCCGCTGGTCACCGCCGTGGCCTGGCTGGTGCCGCTCATGCGGAATAGGTCGGTAGAGACAGAGCTGTCCGGGTGTTCGGAGACTAACTGATCGTCGTCGAGGTCGTCCGGATCGTTGTACATAAAGGAGGTGATGTAGGTGCCGGGGGCCAGTATGTCCGGCTTGGTAAAGCCATCCAGAGTGGGGCCGGTGGCCGACCAGGTCGGCATGATGTCGTCGTCCCAATAGCCCGGCGTACGCGGATTATTGATCGCCCCAACGGTGATCACGTAGGGGTCGTTGCCCGGTACGGTGATGCTTTGCGCACCCGGCCCGGTATTGCCCGCGGCGGTCACGACCACGATGCCGCTGGCCCAGGCCTCTTCCGCGGCCCGGTCCAAGGGGTCGGCAAAGTAGGGCGTGGTGGCGTAAGCACTGAGGCTCAGGTTCAAGACACGTACCCCGAAGGTATCTTTGTTAGCCACAACGTACTGAATGCCCTCTATGACGTCGGCGTAGGTGCCGGTGCCGTCTTGACCGAGTACACGCACACTCAACAGATCTACGCCCGGCGCAATTCCGGCGTAAACGCCGGTGTCGGCATCGGTATACTGGTTCCAAATGATCCCTGCTACGTGGGAACCGTGCCCGTAACCGTCGTAGCTCTGGGTATGGTCGCTAAAACAGTAGCCGCTGTACTGCGTGCCGCCGCCGTGACCACAGCTGCCGTCACCCACGAAGTCGGCCTGGCCTTTGAACATGGTGGCCACGTTGGGACCGAGAGCGGACATGATCTCATCGCTGAAGTGAACCCCGCTGTCCAGGACAGCTACCGTGACCCCCTGGCCGGTGATGTTGTGGTCCCGGTGGAGTACGTCGGCCCCGACGTCGATGGCCACCGGATTGGCCAGGTCCCAGATAACCGGATCATTGGTGGCTTGGGCATCGGCGCTGCCGTCCCAAAAGCTCTGCAGCAAATCCTTGAGCAGGGTTACCCAGCCATCCCAAGGGGACTCAGAAGTTTGAACCGTCTTGTTGTTGACAATCGAGACGATGCCCGGCTGTGCGGCCAGAAGCTCCAATTGGCCGGCCGTCAGCTCTGCTGCAACCGCATCGATCAGCCATAGCTCGCCGGTGACCTGGCCGCCTAAATGTTCCACGGCCTGGGCCGCCTGGGACGAGTCCTTGGCGGTAACGATAACCGATACGGCCTCGGTTTCGGTCGACCACAGCCCTGGCTCGACGAACGTCGCCGCGTCCTGCTGCCGCTGTGAGCTAGATAATAGGCTAACCCCGCCCGAAAGTGCTGTCAGGATAAGGAACGCGACGAAAATTTTGAACTTAGATCTCATAGGGGCTTTGCTCCTTTGAAGTCGAAATCATTCGGAAGACTCACGGCGTGCTTTACGGCGAAGTAATTACGCAAAAATATGGAATCCGCGCGACGCTGTGCTGCGTACCGCGTGTTCCGTTGCGAATACCTCGTTCTGAGAAAATTTGGGATTGTGGTGAGAAATTTTGAAAGCATATGACTGTCCAATAATTTCACTGATTATTATCCGACATAAAAGCCTTAATGACTATGGGGTGTTTCCCCACCTTTGTGAAAAAATAGACCTTATTATTCAGAAGGGGGATGAGTAGTCGATGAAAAACCGCTCGAGTAGACTGACAGAGTGATTTTTAACTGTTCGCACGTGGGCGTGCTCATTCCTCTTTCGCCAACAGTACCGTTTAATGTACTCTTACCGGCTTAGCGACGGCACATCTTCTTGAAAAGAGTGGAGGTTGGGAAAATAAAAAGCCGGGAGACGGCAGCCGGTCCTGGCCGAGCTGCCAATCTTCCAGCCGCCTGTTAAGGAAAACGCCGGGGGCTTGGGGGGAGCTCCCCCCAAATTCCCCCCCTTTTCCTTACGGACTGAACGATGCCCCGTATCGTCGGGTGCTGAGGTTGAAAAGACTGAGGGTATAGAAACGTACGCTTAAGAGCGCCCTATTTAGCCGCCCCAGGAATTACCGTTTGGGCGCTTACCGCCACGACCGGCGATGATGATAGGTGCCGTCTCAACATGGTTTTGTTGCAACTGCAGCGTTGACTCCACGTTGGACGTGTTTGGCGCTGCTGCCAGAATTGAAGCCAGCCCGCTAAAAGCGGTTAGGAACGTTGTTGCGGAAAAAAGAAAAATGATAAATCTGCGTTTCATGTCAAGCCTCCAAATCGAGTTAGAAAATTAGGGTTTTGTGTAATAGTCAACAACCTGCTGTACAGAGTCCTGGCTACAATGCTCTGGTTGTAGCCTCTACGCGGACGCTGAGCGTCCCTGAAAGCGTTCCAACGCGGAGCGTTGGAACGATAGTAAATTGATTTCGAGGCATCCGGCGGCAACGGATTTCCGAAATAAATTTTTAACGTTCATTAGCAGACTTTAGCTGTCAGCCCTGAGCTTATGAAGATCAAATATTTAATTCGGTAATACGATACGTCCCGTTGCCAATGGGCGCGAGGCTAAAGCCGTCGCGCTGAAAGAGCGAAGGACGTTGAAACGCCCTGAAAACCGGAGATTTTTAGCCCGTTAGGGCTTCGCGCTCTCAGCACGGGTCTTTAGGTCCGTGCTATCCGGACGGCCGGTTTATTACCGGCTTAATTCCTGAAAGCTCATCAGCTCGGGGTAAATGCTCAAATTACGGCTTGTCGACCGTGACGGCGGTGCCGTTACTGTCGCCGTCCGGGTCGGCGTTGTCGCCGGCCTGATAGGTGTAAGTGGCGTGGATCAGATTATTTACGGTGAAGGTGACACTGCTCGTCGTCTTGCCGTCGATCTGAACCAGGGTTAGGCTGCATTGACCGCCGGCGTTGGTCAGGCAGGTGGCCGGAATCGGCACCGCGCCGCCCCACGTGCCGCTGACGGTGGCATTGGCCACCGGGTTCTGACCGGCATCAACCACGGTAATGGTTACGCCGGCGTCCCAATTTTTACCAAACTTCGTACCCAGGCCATCCAAATCGGCCACGTGGATCAAGGCCGCGGCCGGGGTTGCCGTTGGTTCTGACGTTGGAACCGGCGTCGGCTCCGAAGTTGGCGTCGCCGACGGTTCCAGCGTAGGCGTCGGCGTGCCGGTTGGTTCAGATGTTGGCGTGGCGGTGGGTTCAGTTGTAGTTGGCGTGGGAGTCGCCGGGGCTGAGGTTGGCGCAGGAGCCGGATCGGTATCAATCCAGTCGTCGCCGATCCAGGTAGTGGAAGAAGCATTATGTCCGCCCCAGGAGTTGCCACCACCCCAGGAGTTGCCGCC
>JBFGLD010000580.1:0-4721 GCA_041576335.1 Anaerolineae bacterium
CCTCCCGCAGCGTAATAAGCCACGGGAGGTTAGGGGCCATAGCTAGATGCTTACCTTACTTTTTGCCGTTAACGTGGACTCTGCCACTGGGCGACACGCCCATGAAAGCGGATTTGATTAATTCCCGATTCATATTGGCAATAAAGTCGAGGTTGATTTCCTTGGGACAGACGGCTTCACACTCCCCGTGATTGGTACAGCTTCCGAACATTTCGGCATCCATCTGGGCAACCATGTCAACCACGCGCTGGTAGCGTTCCAATGCACCTTGCGGCAGCACATTGAGGTGTGATATTTTGGCTGAGGTAAAAAGCATGGCAGACGCATTGGGGCAGGCTGCCACACAGGCGCCACAGCCGATACAGGCGGCAGCATCCATTGCCCAATCGGCATCCTTTTTGGGAATCGGAATTGAGTTCGCATCGGGAGCGCTGCCGGTTGAAACCGAAACATAGCCCCCCGCTTCAATAATGCGGTCGAAGGCCGTACGATCTACGACCAGGTCTTTGAGGACCGGAAACGCTTTCGCCCGCCATGGCTCGATCGTAATCGTTTCGCCATTTTTGAAGTGGCGCATGTGCAGTTGGCACACGGTGATAGCTTTGACCGGTTCACGGTTCTGCCCGTGGGCAACACCGTTAATCACCAGGCTGCACATGCCGCAGATTCCTTCGCGACAGTCGTGGTCAAAAGCAACGGGGTCATCCCCCTCCACGATTAGCTTCTCGTTGAGCAGATCAAGCATCTCCAGAAAAGAGGAATGTGTATTTACACCGTCTAATTGATATTCAACGAACTGACCGGTTGTATTGGCGTTTTTTTGTCGCCATATCCTTAAGTTAAGATTTAATTCCATCGTCTCATGCTCCCGTGTAGATGGCAGATTAGTGAGCGATAATTGGTATCTGGTACTTGGCCAGTTAATAATCTCTAATTATCGAGCTCCAATCCTCCCCCAGTTTATTTGTAACTCCGCTGTGACAGCTTGACATATTCAAAAGTGAGCGCTTCCTTGTTCAGGATTGGCTCGCGTTCATCTCCGGCAAACTGCCAGGCAGCGACATAGGCAAAGTTTTCGTCATCGCGGAGGGCTTCTCCTTCTGCTGTCTGGCTCTCTTCGCGGAAGTGGCCGCCACAGGACTCGGCCCGTTGGAGGGCATCAAGGCACATAAGTTCGCCCAGTTCCAGGAAATCGGCCACGCGTCCGGCCATTTCCAGGTTTTGATTGAGTTCATCGGCGTCACCCGGAACCTTTACATTTTCCCAGAACTCGGCCCGGATTGCCGGAATTCTCTCCAGCGCCGCTTTGAGGCCTGGTTCATTACGGGCCATCCCGCAATTTTCCCACAAAATGCCTCCCAATTCGCGATGGAACGAGTCGACGGTGCGTTTACCGTTGATCTCAAGGAACCGCTTGTTGCGGGCAGCAACTTCTGCTTCAACTTCTTTGAACGCTGCATGCTCCATACTAACCGGGTCAAGCGCAGTTTGGGCCAGGTAGTTACCCATGGTATGGGGCACCACAAAATAACCATCAGCCAGTCCCTGCATCAGGGCGCTGGCCCCTAACCGGTTAGCCCCGTGGTCGGAGAAATTGGCTTCTCCGATGACAAACAGGCCGGGAATAGTGCTCATCAAATTGTAGTCAACCCACAACCCGCCCATGGTATAGTGTGGGGCCGGAAAGATGCGCATCGGCACGTCATTGGGATCTTCGCCGGTAATACTGGTGTACATGTCGAACAGGTTACCATACCGGTCGTACACAACATCCTTACCCAAGCGTTGAATGGCATCCGAAAAGCCGAGAAATACACCATTTTTTCGCTCACCTACGCCGTGACCCTCGTCGACGACCGCTTTTGCATTCCGAGAGGCAACGTCACGGGGCACCAAGTTGCCAAAGCTGGGGTATTTCTCTTCCAGAAAGTAGAACCGTTCCGACTCGGGTATATCATTGGGGCGGCGGGTATCACCTTTCTGCCGCGGTACCCAAATACGCCCGTCGTTGCGAAGCGACTCGCTCATCAAGGTTAGCTTTGATTGGTGTTCGCCGGCCTGTGGGATACAGGTCGGATGAATTTGGGTATAGCAAGGATTGGCAAAGAAGGCCCCGCGCTTGTAGGCGCGCCAGATTGCCGTGACGTTACAGCCTTTAGCGTTGGTCGATAAGTAGAAGGCGTTGCTGTAACCGCCGGTGGCCAACACTACCGCGTCGCCGAAATAAGATTCAATTTTGCCCGTGATCATGTCGCGGGTCACAATGCCCCGGGCTCTGCCGTTGACGATTACCAGGTCAAGCATCTCGGTGCGCGGGTACATTTTGACCGCGCCTTCGTTAATTTGCCGGGCCAGGGCTTGGTACGCGCCCAAGAGCAGCTGCTGGCCGGTCTGCCCCCGAGCATAGAAGGTGCGCGAAACCTGTGCCCCCCCGAACGAGCGATTGTCCAACATACCGCCGTACTCGCGAGCAAATGGCACGCCTTGAGCTACACATTGGTCGATGATAGTGTTGCTGACTTGAGCCAGGCGGTAAACGTTGGCCTCGCGTGAGCGATAGTCACCCCCTTTGACCGTATCATAAAAGAGACGAAAGATACTGTCACCATCGTTGCGATAGTTTTTAGCAGCGTTGATGCCGCCTTGGGCCGCTACGCTGTGGGCCCGGCGGGGGCTATCTTGGTAGCAAAA
The DNA here is from genome assembly GCA_041576335.1 of Anaerolineae bacterium. Lineage (GTDB taxonomy): Bacteria > Chloroflexota > Anaerolineae > 4572-78 > J111 > JANQQF01. Next base: position 2,692 of record JBFGLD010000580.1, read on the forward strand.
GCACTGAACATTATAACCGAGCTCGGCCATTGTGGCCGCAGCGGAAGCTCCGGCTAATCCCGAACCAACCATAATAATATTAAATTTGCGTTTATTGGCGGGATTGACCAATTTCATGTCAAAAAGCCGTTTATCCCATTTGTCCTGAATTGGGCCATCCGGAACGTCGGCATTCAGGGTGGCCTCGGTGAATGCCGGCATTGTACCTGTTTGAACTGACGAATCTGTTTTAGTTGCCATTTAAAGACCTCATTCTCTGATTAACTAACCAAACCGACAATAACTGACAAGGGAACAATTGCAAAGCCACCGGCCACGACAATGGCCACGAGCAGGGCCACAGTCCGCAGCAGCTTCGTATAGCTCTTATTATTCAACCCCAGCGTCTGGAACATACTCCAGGTTCCGTGATAGAGGTGAAAACCAAGGGCAATTACCGCCACGAGGTAAAAGATTGCGGGTATATAGGCATATGATTGGAACCCAACGACGAGATTGTGATAAGCATCACCTGGTCTGAAATCGGGGTGAATGCCCGGGACACCCCAGGTGAAGTGCATGAGGTGTAAAATGATGAACAGCAAAATGATGACTCCCCCGATGCGAATATACTGAGCCGCCGCCGTGGTCTCCAGTTTGGTGTGCATCGCATATTTCGTTGACCGGGCTCGCTCGCTTTCCTGGTAGAGCGACCAGGCTGACCAGACGTGTAGTACGACCGCTAGCAGCAACACGATCCGAACAGCCCAAAGCAGCTCCGAATGGGTGAGGAGCGGTTCACCCAACTCACGTAAACCTTCGGCGTAAATATTGAACTCTTCCGGGCCTCCAAAAAATGGAAGTGCTTTGAGATTTCCATACATGTGGCCGATGACAAACCCAATCCCAATCACTCCGGTAACGGCCATAATCACCTTTTTACCGACTGAAGATTGAGTGAGCCTTAATATGCCTAAGCTTGCTGCACTCATTGTGAAGAAACCTCCTTGTATTGCTTCTACAATAATCAATTGTTAATACACGCTTTTCTAATTAACTTGTGGGATTTGGTACAATCGTGGGCTGCCGTCATTATACATGATTTTAAGCTAAACGCAAGAACTTTTTGGAATGTTTGGTAAAAAATCATAACATCCGTTTCCGGAAAGATGTGCGTCACAAACAGCTCGACTGCGCCGCAAAACGGAGAGCTACTCCCCCAGGCCTACGGCCTTTTCCTTAATAGGTATCACTATAAATTATTTCGTCGTTATAGTTAAGTGACAATTGTCCCTTTTATCTGTGATATATGTCACAAATTTACTGTTTTATTGAGAGGGTGATGGGCTGGAATTAAAACGATCTGTAACGTACCCGCAATGGTCCGTCCTACTTTACCAAATTTCAGTTGCAGCTAAGTTACAAAGCAACTCTTTGCGCTTAACTCTTAACCGGTTTATGTTTGACGACAGGGGCGTGGCGAGCCGGTTCATCGCCATCTTTTGAAAGCGTCCGGCCCTGGAAAAGGCCAATTTGCCCGGTCAGAATAAGCCGCTTTAGTCCGGATCGGCGATAAAGCCTGTAGCGGTATCCAAACCAAATCAGAAAGAAGACGGCCAATATCTCAATTACCCACACCTGCGGGTAGCGTAAAATGGCCAAATATACTGATAGCATGGCCTCAGGCGTATTCATCAATTTATATTCCCAAAATGTGTTCCAACCAAACAAAGGCCACCAGAAGCTTTCCGTATGGTGCCACATCGTGTCGGCCAGAAGGTGACCGGCGAAAGCCAATACGTAAGGCAGGGCTTTGGGCCACATAACCAGGGTGATTGTAAGCAGGATAAGGTTGGGGATCAGGCTGTGGGCGATCAGTTGGCTGGTGTGCGCCTCGTTGAAAACGAAGAGGGCCAGCGGCTTATCGATAAGATCGGCGGCCAAGGCGCTAAGAGCAAGCAGCCGGTAATCCAGCTGTCGCAGTCGTGGATCGTTTTGTTGTAATAAGGTGGCAACCCCCCAGGTGGCGGCGATATGACCGGGTGGCATCA
>JBFGLD010000581.1:0-4719 GCA_041576335.1 Anaerolineae bacterium
CATCCGGCTTAAGCAACGTGTGGTCGATGATATGGGCCAGCTGGGTGGGATCATCATCGATGATCTCAACTAACTGATCCGGTTTGACATAATCCAGAACCGGCAGGGCTTCAATGAGCCTGCGGACTAAACGCACCAGTTTGTCACCGGCGACTTTGGCCATGGCCAACACTTCCTCGTGGCTATCGGGTCGCTGATCCGCCTCACCCGTCGCTTTATTGGTAATGGCCGACATGCCCAGGATACGCATGCCGGCGTGATTAGCGGCAATGACTTCCGGTACGGTAGACATACCAACAGCATCGCCGCCGATAATACGGAAATGGCGTCGCTCGGCCGGGGTTTCGAAGGTTGGCCCCGAAGTTGCGACGTAGACTCCTTGCCGGAGCTGTATTCCTTCGCGTTTGGCCACATTCAAGGCTAGCGCCCGCAGGTCGGGTGCGTAGGTATGGGTCATATCGGGAAAGCGAGGGCCAATCTGTTCCTCATTGTGGCCGATTAAGGGGTTATTACCCATGGCATTGATCTGATCGACGATCAACATCACGTCACCGGGGTTGAAATCCGGGTTTAGGCCGCCGGCTGCATTCGTCACAACCAGCGAGTTGGCGCCCAAAGCATACATGACTCGCACCGGAAAGATGACCAACGACATAGGATAACCTTCATAGTAATGAAATCGGCCTTGCATTACGGCAACCTTCTTACCGGCCAGGGTACCCACCACAAGTTGTCCGGCGTGCCCGGGCACTGTAGAAACCGGAAAGCCCGGGATTTCGCCGTACGGAAATACGGCATCTACCTGCACTTCGTCGGCCAAAGCGCCCAGACCGGATCCTAAAATGACGGCAACCTGTGGCTTAATTTGCGTTCGAGCTTGGATGTAATCCCGGGCGCCGGTAATTCTTTCTATTTGTTCGCTCATAACTTCTTGTCTCCTGGTTAGCGTAACAGGTTGCTACCTCGCTACTTTACGATCATCGATTTGAAGCTTGTGCCGTGTGGTGGCGACTTCACACCCAGGGCATCGGCAATCGTAGCCGCTAAATCGGCAAAGGTTTCACGCACGCCGATGTTGACTCCCGCTCGGATGGAGGTTCCGGAGATGAGGATCGGCACATATTCCCGTGAATGGTCGGTGCCGGGGGTAGTGGGGTCGTTGCCGTGGTCGGCAGTGAGCACCAACATATCGTCATCGGCTAGGGCATTCATAATTTCGGGTAGGCGCTGGTCGAACTCTTCCAGGGCGTTAGCGTACCCTTTAGGATTGTTGCGGTGTCCAAACTTGGCGTCAAAATCAACCAGGTTCGTAAAAATCAGCCCTCGCTCGCGGCGCTCACGCATAGCGGCGATGGTTTTGTCAACACCATCCATATTGTCTTGGGTGTGGACGGCGTCGGTGATACCCTGGCCGGTAAAAATGTCTTCAATTTTGCCCACGGCATATACCAGCAAGCCGGCCTCCTTCAACGAGTCCAGAACAGTCGGTTCGGGGGGCAGGATGGAAAAGTCGTGCCGGTTGGCCGTACGTTCAAAATTTCCAGGAGAACCAACAAAGGGGCGGGCGATGACCCGGCTGACCTCGTGCTTGCCGCGCAGAATCTCACGCGCGATGCGGCAGATTCGATACAGTTCATCGACCGGGATAACCTCCTCGTGGGCGGCAATCTGGAAGACACTGTCGCCTGAGGTATAGACGATCGGCCGGCCGGTTTTGATGTGCTCTTGACCCAACTCGTCGATGATGACCGTACCTGAAGCCGGGTAGTTACCCAGCCAGCCTCGGCCAATTTCGGCCTCAAAGCGGTCCATAATTTCCGGCGGGAATCCGTCAGGGTAGAGCGGAAAAGGCGTGTCCAGCCAAATTCCCATGAGCTCCCAGTGGCCGGTGGTCGTATCTTTACCGGCCGACACCTCGGTCAATTTGCCATAGGCGGCCGCCGGCTCCATTTGCGGGATAACGCCATCCAGAATGGCAATATTGGCCAGACCCATTGCCTCCATGCGCGGCAGTCTCAAACCGCCAACGGCGCGGGCCGTATTGCCCAGGGTGTGGCTGCCGACATCGCCAAAGGCCGCTGCATCGGGCGCCTCGCCAATGCCAACGCTGTCTAAAACAATCACGATCATACGGTTGATAGGCATGTTACTCTCCCGTGAAAATTACGTCTATTCTACTTCTCATACGGCACACCGTCGGCAGCCGGCGGGGTTGAACGGCCAATGAAGCCGGCCAGAGCAACTAGAGTCAATATGTAGGGCAGCATCAACAAAAAGTCGCTAGGGATTCTGACACCCGCATTTTGGAGCGAGATTTGCACGGCGTCGGCAAAGCCAAATAACAAACAGGCCCCCAGTGCGCCCCAGGGATTCCACTTGCCAAAGATGACGGCGGCCAGGGCAATAAAACCGCGGCCATTGGTCATCCCTTCGGTAAAGATGTTGAGCTGGCCAATCGACAGGTAGGCCCCGCCCAGACCGGCCAGTACACCGCTCAAGCCAACGCCCAGGTAGCGCAGTTGAAAGACGTTAATGCCGACCGTGTCAGCCGCCTTGGGGTGCTCACCGACGGCCCGCAGCCGCAAGCCCAGCGGCGTGCGAAAGAGGACAAAGGCGGAGACCGGCACGGCAATGAGGGCGAGATAGACGATGGGCGGCTGGTTAAAAAAGATAGCGCCGACGACGGGAATCGTGGCCAGGCCGGGAATGGGCGCGGCCGAGAGGTTCGGGACGGAGGGCGAGTTGCCGGAAGTCTGGAAAATAAGCTGCAGCAGGAACCCGGTCAGACCCAGAGCCAGGATGTTGATGGCCACGCCGCTGACCACTTGATCCGCCCGAAAACGAATTGAAACGACCGCATGGATCATCGACACGAGAAAGCCGAAAACGATCGCGCCCACCGCCCCGGCGATAGCGCTAACTAAAGGCGGCAGCCCGGACTGCGCCGCAAAGAAGCTGATCATCATGGCAAAAAAGGCGCCGATCAACATAATCCCCTCCAGGGCGATATTGACCACCCCGGAGCGTTCGGAAAAGATGCCGCCCAACGCCGCCAAGACCAGCGGCGTGGCGGCCCGGATGGTTGAGGCAAAAAGCGACACGCTTAAGATCGAAGTTAAAACCTCCATTAGGCCTGCCCTCCTTCCAACTGAACGCCTTCAGCCGCGGCCTGGGCTGCGGCGCGGCGCCGCTCCAGCCACTGCGGCAGGGCCTGCACAATTTGGGGCGCGGCCACGAAAAAGATGACCAGGGCTTGAATAACTAAGACGATGTCCTGCGGCACCCCGGCCACGTTTTGCATCCCGAGCGCGCCCTGGCTCAAGGTGGCAAACAGCAGCGCCGCCAGCACCACCCCGGGCGGATTATTGGCGCCCACCAGTGAGACGGCAATGGCGGTGAAGCCGTAGCCCGGTTCAAAGCCATGCTGATAGCGCAAGAACAGCCCGGAAATAATAATGGCCCCGCCTAACCCGGCCAGCCCACCGCTGATCAGCATGGCCAGGAACATATTGTAGTTTGGCTTGATCCCGGCAAACTCGGCGGCAAAAAAGTTCAGCCCGACGGCTCTGACTTCGTAGCCGACCGTGGTCTTCCACAACAGCCACCAGATCAAGGCAGCGGCCAGCAAGGCAATGATGATACCCGCCGACAGCCTGGACGGCGGCAAGATTTTCATCAACTGGGCCGTGTCGGCCACTCTGGCCGTCTGCGGAATGTCCAGGGCCGACACCTCTTTCATCGGCCCGGTGACCATATAGCTGATGAAGAAGATGGCAATAAAGTTCAACATAATGGTGCTGATGACCTCGTGCACGCCGCGGGCGGCTTTGAGCAAGCCGGCGATGCCCCCCCACAAACCGCCGGCGATGACCCCGGCCAACAGAGTCAGGGGCAGGTGGATGACCGCCGGCAGCGCCAGGCTAGCCCCAACCCAGGTTCCGGCCAGCGCGCCCATCAAAAACTGGCCCTCGCCCCCAATATTAAACAGCTTGGCCCGAAAGGCGAACGCCACCGCCAGTCCGGTCAAGATGAGCGGGGTGGTGTTCTCCAGGGTCTCGCCAATGGCAAAGGTATTGCCAAAAGCCCCTTGGAGCAGGGCAGCGTAGGCTGTAATGGGATTTTTGCCGATGACCAGGATAAAGATAGCTCCCACCAACAAGGCCAGGATAATGGCCCCGACCGGCAGAATGAGCCGCTGCAAAAAGGGCCCGACGACGAGCATAACTCGCGTCCGCCAGCTTTTTAGGGTTGATTCTGAGGATGTTGTCATTCGGTTTAGCCTCCTTTGAGGGTCAGAGCTTTCTCGGAATGTATTTCTGTAGCCTGCGTTCACGCTTCACGGATCACGCCCGGCAAACGTGATACGTAATGCGTGATACGAGTAATAACGAGCGTTACAGCATTTTCCAAGAATGCTCGGTCATGAACCCGAGTTGCTAAGTTGCTAGGGATGCCGGCGTATTTCGCTTTGCCCCGGCCATATACAGGCCCAATTCATCTTCGGTGGCTTCTGCGGCCGGCATTTCGCCGGCAATTTCGCCGTGGAACATAACCAAAATCCGGTCGCTGAGGCCCATGACCTCGTCTAACTCGTTTGAAATCAGAAGGACGGCCTTACCGCCGTCCCGCTGCTCGATAATCCGCTTGTGGATAAACTCGATGGCCCCCACATCCACACCTCGGGTCGGTTGGGCGGCGATCAGCAAGTCTGGCTCGCGG
>JBFGLD010000582.1:0-4703 GCA_041576335.1 Anaerolineae bacterium
ACTCAGTGGAGTCATTGTTGAATCTGAGGCTTACTTCGGCCCCGACGATACGGCCAACCACGCCAGCAAAGGGCGAACCGCGCGAACTGAGGTTATGTTCGGGCCGCCCGGCCGGACCTATGTTTACCTGATTTATGGGATGTACTATATGCTGAACCTGGTTACCGAACCTGAGTCGTTTCCAGCCGCCGTGCTGATCAGGGCTTTGGAGCCGGTCGAGGGCCTCAATTCAATGCGGCGATACCGGCAGGGGGCAAAACCAAGCGTTAGTTTAACGAATGGCCCGGGAAAGCTCAGCCAAGCGCTTCAAATCGATAAAACACTTCATAATTGGGACGTTACGTTCGGACAGCGCTTGTGGTTGGAGCAGGGTCAGCCCGTATCCGACTCGGCGATTACTACCGGTTCGCGGGTGGGCATAAGTTACGCTGCCCCGAAAGACCAGGCGCTGCCTTGGCGTTTCTGGATAAGCGGCAGTAAATTTGTATCGAGATGATTGGTCTCTAGTTGGGATTGGCGACCAAATTTTTGACCGATAGCTAATTGAGTCATAATACTGCCTAGTGCATCGGGTTTAGCGGGGAAATGCTACGCACTACCCACTGCGCAATCTGTGAAAATGAGGAAATTATTTAATTCTTGATCCTGCAGGGTCAAAATTATGCGGAGGGTTTCTTACAATGCCTGAACAAGATGAGACGATGATTATCAGCCTGGTGATCGGCCTTGTCGTTATATTTGTGGTTGTGTTCGTGCTGGGGCTGCTGTGCGGTTTATTTGGGCTGGTTATCGTCACGCCCCAGCAAGCCGGGTTCTTCGAAAACATCACTGCCCTGCGCTTGGGGTAAGTTAACGCCGCAGACTATCTACGGTCTCAACGAAAATTCGGCCAAGCGAGCGGCCACATCCCGAAAGTCGGGCGCCGCGGCATACAGTTTTTGAAACTCTATATTGGCTTGCCGAAACTTGCCCTGCTCTTGATAAGAAATGGCCCGCCAGTACCTGACCTCGTTGCGCAGCATCGGGTGGCGACCTTTTTGACGGCGTAGGGCTTTTGTAAAAATGGCATTGGCGGCCTCGTACAGCCCTTTTTCCTGCAGAGCGCGACCGTAAAAGGTTAGAATGCCCAAAGTAATATCATCTTCCGGCTCGGTGTTCTTGGCCCGTTCGATGATATGCTCCCACAGGTTTCGAGCGGCGTACAGCTCGCACAGCGACAGCGTGAGTACCGGCTCATCGGCCAATTCGTCGATTTCTTCGAGCAGGGTGATCGCTTCTCGAACGCGGCGCTGATGCTGGTATAGTTCAACTAACAGCAAGGTTGCCCCCAACGCGTCAACTGAGACGGTGGCAGTAATTGTCGGCGTGATTTCCAGCTCGAATTCCGCCTCGGCTAGATATTTTTTCATCAGCAGCGTGGGAAACGTGTCATCGCTCTGCACAACTCGTTCCAGCATCTCAGTTGCCCGGTACTCCTGGCTGTCTTTTTTGTCTAATATCGAGGCAGCTAGAATTGCTGCGCCGGGTTCCTCGGGCGCGGCGTTCAAAAGATATTCCAAAGCCTGCTCACTGTTACCGGCACGGAAATGCTCAAGCCCCTTGACCAACTCTTTTTCGGTGCGGCCGGCAAAAAAACCGGGGTCGGGCAAAGCGGGTTTAGCAGCCGCCCCCGCCGTGCCTGGGCTGGACGCTGCCCGACGCTGCTTATGACCCACTTTCGAGTCAAGTTTTTTGCGATAGCTCAACCCCGTGCCGGGCAAGCCAACCGTAAACCAGGTGCCGCTGGGTCCTCTACTGATGCGTAAGCCCCTGATCCCGGCGCTAAAGCCGACGCCACTTTTACTGATATTGAGCTGAATAAATTTTCCTAGACGAATCCTACGTTGAAGACGAAATCCCATGTTTCCCTTTGATCGGCAGTCAGTTGCCGGTAACCGGTAGCCAATCGGCCCGAATAACCGTTAATCGGTCATCGCTACGGTATAATTTTACCGCAGATGTGCGGTGTGGTCAAAAACGTCACGGCGATAGAACATAAATTCTAAGAAAAAATGATGAGGCCAAACGCTATCTCATGCGGGAAGCCGTACCATTGTCCTCCCCCAAAAATCCTCTTGTTTCCTGCGTTTGTTTCATGCTACAATCCAGTATATGTAGCACTTAGAGCGTATTGTGTAGCGAGGACATGTCGCGCGAAATCGAGGACATCTTTGACAAAATAGGTGCCCATCCCACTAAACGGATCCAATGCCTACAGGCTCAGTCAAACAGAATCTTGCTGTAACTCCTGCCGCAGGTTCTGTCCAGTCATTCTTGTGGATGGCGCAAATGTTGTAGCGGAACAGTGTCTTGATTACGCGGTACGATGAGCTTGCTGCCTGATCGAAATAATGAAAACTACGCCCTACGCGCTACGTGTCACGCCCCATCCGGCGTTTTCTCACCCAAAAAACGTAACGTAGTAAACTAAGTAAGGCGACAAACTATGATCGAACGCCAACAAATAGAGCAAGCGATAACAGCCCTGGAGGCTCAGCGGCCGGCACTCGAAGCGGCGATAGTTGAAACCAGTCTGGCCGCGCTGCGCCGGCAATTAGCCAATCTGGATCACCGGCAGCCTGTAACAGCCTCGGCCATGCATGGCGAAAGGAAGCAGGTGACGGTTATGTTTGCGGATATTTCCGGCTTTACCGCGATGAGCGAAAAGCTGGACCCCGAGGAAGTGCGCAACATGATCAACGCCTGTTTTGAGCGCTTGGGCCAGGTCATTGACCGCTATGGGGGGCATATAGATAAATTTATCGGCGATGAAATTATGGCCCTCTTTGGAGCACCGCTGGCTCATGAAAACGATCCTGAACGAGCCTTGCGGAGCGCGTTAGAGATGATGCGTATCCTGGAAACATTCAGCGCCGAACACGCCGACAAGATTCCCAAGCCGCTGGCGCTCCATTTCGGGATTAATACCGGGCTGGTCATTGCCGGCGGCATCGGCACGAGCCGGCGCCAGGATTACAGCGTGATGGGTGATGCCGTTAATTTAGCCGCCCGCCTGGAGGGGTTGAGCGAACCGGGTGAGATTTTGGTGGGTGAAGATACGTATCAGCTGACGGCTCCCCTGTTCGAATTTGAAACGCTCAAGCCGGTCAAAGTTAAGGGCAAGGAGTGGCCCGTAAATGTTTATCGACTTCTCCGAGCCAGGGCGGCTGCCAGCAGCCAGGTACGCGGTGTTGAGGGATTTTCCTCGGCTATGGTCGGCCGGCAGCCGGAGTTGGCCCAGTTGAAAGCGATCCAGGCCAACCTGCAGCAGGGGCACGGCGGCCTGGTCTCGATAATTGCCGAGGCCGGGCTGGGTAAGTCCCGGCTGGTGTCCGAATTTTATCGATCGGACCGGCGAGACGATGTGCTTTGGGCCAAAGGTCATGCCCTCTCTCACGCATCGAACGCCAGTTATCATATTGTGCGGCAAATTTTGCACAGTTTGCTCGGCGTAGACTCAGAAGTGTCATCGCCGGAACTGGACACAGCCCTATGCGCCGACGTTGATCGATTATTTCCCAACCAAGGTGCCGAAATTTATCCCTACCTGGCCTGTCTCCTGGAAATTCCGATGAATGAAGAAACAGTGCAGCGGGTTAAGTATCTTGAAGGTGAAGCACTGCGCCAACGTATATGGCTGGCGGTTGAAAATTTCATCCAAGCCAAAACAAAGCAAATCCCCCTGATTTTGGTCTGGGACGATTTGCACTGGGTCGATCCGTCCAGCCTTGATACGTTGGAAATTTTACTCCCCTTGATTCGAACCTGCCGTTTGCTTTTAATACTTGTGTATCGTCCCAGACGTAATAGCCGGATATGGACGTTTTACCAACGAGCCAACCAGGTCATGGGCGACCAACACATCTGTATCGAATTACCACACTTGACGTTTGAAGAAAGCAGCCAATTGTTAAATAACTTACTCAAAGGGTGCAACCTGCCCGGCGAGATGCAGCACTTGATTTTAAGAAAGGCCGAAGGAAATCCGTTTTATATCGAAGAGGTGATCCGATCTTTGATCAACAGCGGGACATTGCGCTTATCCGTTACGGATCAAAAGTGTATTGTCATGGCCGGCATCGATAGCATCACGATTCCGGACACGCTGCAAGGCGTCATCATGTCGCGCATCGACCAGCTGGCTCCTGATGCCAAACGTGTGTTGCAGGTTGCCTCAGTGGCGGGACGGACCTTCTCTCGCGACGTGTTGGCCCGGATTATGGAGACAACCGGCAGCCTGGCCGAGCAGCTCCAAAACCTGGAGTTCCAAGATTTAATTGGACCAAAAACGGGTGGTTCGGCGGTAGAATATTCTTTTAAACATGTTTTCACCCAAGAATCCGTTTATCAAAGCCTCTTGCGGACCGACCGGCAGGCACTCCATCAAAAAGTTGGCGAGGCTCTGGAAGCAGTATCGACCGGCAATTTAGGCGACCAGGCTTTATTGTTGGCCCACCACTTTGAGCAGAGCCGGGATAAAGAACGGGCCTTGACGTATCTGAAGATGGCCGGGCAGAACGCATTTGCGGCGCACGCCAATCGGGAGGGAAAAGAAATTTACAGTCGAGCCCTGGCCCTGCTTGACAAAAACGATTACCGTCGCCGTTGGGAAATTTTAGACTACCGGGAACAAACCCTCGATCGGTTGGGTGAACGAGAACACC
>JBFGLD010000583.1:0-4689 GCA_041576335.1 Anaerolineae bacterium
ATCACTTATAACATACGGGACATTTTTGTTAGTAAGCCACCAACCGTGGTGGGTTATTGGCCAACACACAAAAATGATAGGGATATTCGTTTCACACCAATAGAAAAGAGTGCATATTGCACCTTTTCCACTACCCTACAACAAAATCAAATGTAATGATAAATGGTGTACCACGTGACACATTTGTCGAAAAGTGCGCCAGAACCCATGACTTGTGATTCGGGCCATTCTCTTTGATCTTTTGCGTGAGGCTTTTCAATAGTTTAATGGCAGATTCAATCACAGGTCCTTTTCAGTATCCTCAGTCGGATCGAATAGGGTGAAACTCGGCGTATCGTTCCAGGCGATACCTTGCTAAATCACTTCGAGTTACCCGAAATCGAAACCATCTTAGCCCACGAATTTGGTCACCACGTCCACCACGATTTGACCACCGGCATCATTGTGCAGTCGGTGTTGACTGTATTCGGCTTTTGGCTGGCTAATGTGGTGATGAATTGGGGCGTGGTCTTCTTTGGTTACCAGGCCCTGACCGATCCAGCTACCCTGCCCCTCCTTATCGTGGCCCTCAGCGTCTTTGGCCTGGTGACGGTGCCCCTGGGCAATACTTGGTCTCGCTGGCGCGAGGTCAAAGCCGACGAGTATGCCCTCAAGATGAGCGGCAATCCGCAAGCCTTTATCAGCGCCATGACCAGGCTGGCTAACCAAAATCTGGCTGATGCGGAACCCCCTGCCTGGGTGGAGTTTTTACTGCACAGCCATCCCTCGATTAGTAAGCGGGTGGCCATGGCGCAGAGCTTTAATGTAGAGGAATAAGCTATCCTGTTGTTAGTATACCTGGTCTGTGTCGTGTGAGCGCAGAAACGGTGCTCACAGATGCTCTGGTGAGGCGCGAGGATCGGTTTTGCTGCTGTTGATAGGGCGAAATATCCGAGGGTTAAAAACCCTTAACTCATTTTTCTCCCCCTCGCCTCAAAAGATAGCAAGAAGCAAGTAGCGGATACTGTCCAGGCGTCCAGGGGAAATACTATCCAGCTGTTGGGTGTGACTGGAGAAATTTTGTTGTATTCTAAATAATGGGGTTAAAGATTTTGTTATCAACTTGTCTTTCACATCTCACCGGGCCTTGATTTATTGTTTTGTATGATTGCTCAACTGTCCTTTGCCCCCTCCCCATAATTGACAAATTTCGAGACAGAAGGAAGAAACTATTATGATGATGCCCATCTTTATGCTTCTGTTCTTTATTTTGGCCGTAGCCGTCGTCGGTGCCGGACTTTATCTCTTGGTTTCGGTCAATAGCCGGAAGGCGGAAAACCTGGTTACGACAGAACGCAGAAAGACCCAACCTCGCTCAGTTACGCGCCCTTCCACTAAAAGGGGCCTGATTAACCAGACGTTGCAAGCCCGTCTGGATAAAGCGCTCAGCTACAAGAAGCAAATTGACAGCCTGGTTAAGGCGGCGCCTGAGGGAAATGCCCGTATCCGCCTACAAGGTTTGTTTACGCAGGTCAGCGAGTGGACCCAAGCCATTACAGAGCTAGCCCAGCGCCTAGACAACTTGCAACAGAACCCCCTAATTCGTCAGGATTTAGAGTCAGTACCGAAATCTATTGAGGAGATCAAGGCCCGGTTAGTCGATGAAACGAACGAAGCCACCTACGCCGAATTGGAGCGCACGCTGAACAGCCGTCAAAATCAACTGGCTTCCCTACGGCAGTTGCAGAGTACCGTGGATCGAGCCGAGCTTCATATTGAACGGACGCTCTCCTTCCTAGGTACGATCTATTCACAGATACTCACCGGTCAATCCACCGACCACGTGGCCGACTACAGTCGCTTATCAACCGAGGTTGAGGAAGAGGTCTATATGTTGCAGGATCATCTGGAGGCGTTGGCCGAGGTAAAACTGGGTGGAGATGAATTTTCTGTAACGGTATAAATAAGCAAAAATGGCGAAGGGATTGTGGTAGCATATCCCTATATTATTGAGAAAAGTAACATCTCGTTCTGTAGGAGACCTGAAAATGCAGATAGACGAAAATATTAAGCTGACCTCGCTCAGTCACGGGGCAGGCTGAGGTTGCAAGTTCAGTCTCCAGGTGCTGGGGCAAGTTCTAAATCAATTGCCGGTGGTCGAGGATCCCAATATCCTGATAGGCACCGATACTGCCGATGATGTTGGCGTTTATCGCCTCGCTAACGGGCAGGCCCTCTTAATGACGGTGGATTTCTTTACTCCCATCGTAGACGACCCGTTCAACTTCGGCACGATAGCCGCCGCAAACTCCTTGAGCGATATCTATGCCAAAGGAGTCAATCCCCTGGTAGCTTTGAATCTGATATGTTTTCCTCAAAAGCTGCCGGCAGACATAATGGTAGAGATTCTCAAAGGCGGGGCGGCCAAGGCTAATGAAGCGTCCGTCCCCATTATCGGTGGCCACACTATTGATGATCCCGAACCCAAATATGGCTTGTCTGTAGTCGCTATTTCAGATCCGGACAAAATTATTAGCAACGCAGGCGCCAAACCTGGAGATGGGTTGGTACTCACCAAGGCTTTGGGTACCGGGATAATCAGTACGGCCATAAAAAGGGATAAAGCTTCAAAGGCGATCCAGACTGAAGCTACAGCCATTATGGCCACCCTCGACAAGAATGCTTCACAAGCCATGGTGGAGGTTGGTGTCAATGCCTGCACGGATATACCCGGTTTTGGTCTTTTGGGCCATCTACACGAGATGGTTAGCGCCAGTGCTGTTGGGGCCCAAGTGTACAGCTCAAAAGTGCCTGTCATTAATGGGATCAGGGATCTCGCTGACGAAAACATAGTTCCTGGTGGCGCCTACAATAACCTATATCATATGGATAACTTCATCGACTGGCCAGAGTCCATTCCTTCTGTGAACCGGCTTATCCTTGCGACACCCAAACCTCAGGCGGGCTGTTGATAGCGCTGCCGATGGATAAGGTAGAGCTGTTGATGGATGCAATGGAACAAGGCGGCGTGCGGGAAGCGAAACTTATCGGTGAGATCACCTACGATCCTTCAAAAACCATACAAATTCTACCCTGATATAGCCACGGATGCAGCGATGGATTTGTATACAACGGCAGTTATTTTTATCTTAGGCTTGGTAGTAAGCTTCTTCTCCGGTTTTTTGGGTATTGGTGGGGGGATCATCATGGCCCCGGCCTTGCTCTATCTGATTCCCGCTACAGGAGCGGCTACGCTAGACCTAAAGATCGTGACCGGCCTCACGGTTACCCAAGGTCTTTTTGCCACCCTATCAGGAGCCATTAAACATGGTAGTTACAATTTTGTCTCGCGCTCTCTGGTGCTTTATATGGGGGTAACCATCCTGGTTTTTTCACTCGGCGGCGCTTTACTCTCCCGGTGGGTATCCAACAACCTCCTGGGTGGGGTATTTGCCATGCTGGCTCTGGTGGCAGCTGTACTCATGTTTGTACCCCAACCCCAAAGGGATGTGGAAGTATTACCACATGAGGTGAGTTTTAGCAGGCAAAAGGCTGTGACCATAGCTGCCATAATCGGTTTTCTAGGTGGGTTGGTCGGTCAGGGGGGCTCTTTCATTCTTATACCACTCATGCTTTTCGTTCTAAAAGTACCGACCAGAATAGCTCTGGGCAGCAATCTAGCCATCGTTTTTATCTCTGCCTTGGCCGGTTTTGTGGGAAAAATAGCTACCGGGCAGGCGCCAATTATATTGGCCACAGCCCTGGTTCTGGGAGCTTTGCCAGGCGCCCAAATCGGAGGTCTCGTCAGTAAAAGGACCCGGCCCGTCACTCTTCGAGCGATACTAGCCTGTGTTATAGCTTTGGCAGCCGCTCGGATCTGGTACGATATATTCACCCGTGGCTTCTGAGACTGTTATTTTGAGTTATTTGTGATGAAAGGTGAGAAAAATGAATAACGTAAATTTAGAATCAATCGAAAGGTTTGTTAAAACGATACAGACTAATCCTAAAGAAGCTAAGAAGCACAAAAAAGTGACCGGTTCTTGGGTTTTTGAGGAAGGCCAGCCACAATTTACTTCTACACTTGAATATCCGAAAGGAAAGGTCATCCTCAATGTCGAACTTCCTCCTTTTGCCGGAGGCTGGGGAACAAGCCCCGACCCAATTCAATATTGTCTTTACGGATTGGGGGCTTGTTTTGCCGTTACGTTTGCCGCTACCGCGGCTAGCCAAGGAGTGAAGCTTACTCGGCTGCAGGTAACTGCTGAGAACTGGATGGATTTAAGAAAACAGATGGGTG
This sequence comes from Anaerolineae bacterium, assembly GCA_041576335.1. GTDB lineage: Bacteria > Chloroflexota > Anaerolineae > 4572-78 > J111 > JANQQF01. The sequence goes on from JBFGLD010000583.1 coordinate 4,280, forward strand.
TTGCCGGTGACAACATTATTGAAAAGGTGAAATTCACGGTTAATGCAGCTGGGGCATCACATGATGTGTTAGAGAAGATATTGAAGCAGACCGTTGAGCGTTGTCCAGGCACAGAATGTATAACCAGAAGTATTCCTTTTGAGGCTGCGTTGAAAGATTGAATATAATTGCTGGTAACGGTATGGATAGCCCCACCTCACTCCACGTTTGCATATTGGGCGGTCCCACCCTCTGGAGGCTGGGACTACAAGCCCTGCTGACAGGCCGGCCCAACCTGACCCGGGTCAGCCAGGCGGCCGACTCTTGCCAGGTTATCGAGCCCCCAGATATTTTTCTATTGGATGGTCACCTCGCGGATGACGATCTGACCGCCTTTCGGTCATCTTTTCCTCAAGCTCACCTGCTGATCA
>JBFGLD010000584.1:0-4683 GCA_041576335.1 Anaerolineae bacterium
GGGATCGTTTGGAAAAAGTGAATGCGCGGCTCATTGGGGCCGTATTAACAAATGCTCAGATCGATACAGCCTTGCAGTATGCTTAATCGACCTGTCGAGAGAGTCGTGACAGGCCGGCGGCCTTGGCGATAAACCATCGCATATTTGACATAATAAGACAACACAAATTATTTAACTCGATCAATGATGAAAGAGGGACAGCATTGTCCCTTATTTTTTTTGAATTAGATCGGGTAGGTGAAAGAGAAAAGAATGATGATAGATATTCACTCACACATATTGCCGGGAATCGATGACGGCGCCAGAGATATTGCCGAAGCCCTGGCTATGGCCCGGTTGGCGGTGCAGGATGGCATTACGCACCTCTTTGCCACGCCCCATCACCAGCTTTATAACCCCATTTCGCCGCGAGAAATGGCCCAGCGTGTGGCCAAACTTCAAGCTAGATTTGACCACGCCGATATCCCGCTCACGCTTTTACCCGGTCACGAAGTGCGCTTACACGAAAAGGTATTCGATGATTGGGCAAAAGAATGGGCCGGACCCTTAGGAAATAGCCGCTACGTTTTGGCCGAACCCCTTTTTTCTCGGTACAATAAACAGACTGAGGCAAGCCTTTTTGAGCTTTTTGAACGCGGCTATACGCCGGTCATGGCTCATCCGGAACGTATTCGCCCAATTCAGGAGGATTTAAGCTTGATCGAACCTTTTCTCGAGCGGGGAGGGCTGACCCAAATTACGTCTCACAGCTTGACCGGATATCATGGGGAGCGAGCTAGAACCGTGGCCCGGGAAATGCTGCAGCAGGGGATGGTTCACATCATTGCCTCGGATGCCCACCGTGCCCAGCGCCGCACGCCCATCCTGTCTGCGGCCGTCGATGTAGCGGCCACGATTGTAGGCCGGGCCCAGGCCGAAGCCATGGTCACTTCAACGCCGGGGGCTATCATCGCCGACCAACCAGCCGCTATAGAACTGCTGCGTAGAGAATTGCATTAGTTCGTTCCGGGTTGAAGACCGTCTATCGTCGGGGTGAGGCCATTCGAAACAGCGGTTATGTTCCCGCATACCATTTATGCCAGTGGCCTCGCCCCTCACAAGCGTAGAGTGAATTTGCGCACTATTGAACCAAACGTATAAAATGAATAGACCCGTCTAAAGCATCCGCTAGAAAGGTAAAGGGTTTGTATCATGAAGGGACTCATTTTGAGTGGTGGCAAAGGCACGCGCCTTTACCCCTTAACCTACACCAGCGCCAAGCAGCTCATTCCCATTGCCAACAAACCGGTCCTTTTCCGGGTGATCGAAGCCATACGGGATGCCGGTATATCCGATATCGGTATCGTTGTCGGCGATACGGCTGAAGAAGTAAAGCGGGCCGTCGGCCGAGGTGACCAATGGAATGTAAATATCAGCTATATCCACCAGCAGACGCCGGCCGGATTGGCCCATGCCGTCAAAATCTCTAAAGAGTTTCTGGGAGAAGATCGCTTTGTTATGTTTTTGGGTGATAACGTTATTCAGGGCGGCATAAGCTCCCTGATTGCCCAATTCGCCGGTAGCAAATATAATTCACAGATTGTGCTAACACGGGTTGACCAGCCTGAGCAGTATGGTGTAGCCGAACTCGATCGGGACAATAAAATTATCCACCTGATCGAAAAGCCTAAAGAACCCCCCAGCAATCTGGCCCTGGTAGGTATTTATATGTTTGACTCGCACGTTTTTGAGGCAGTCAACGCTATCTCACCCAGTTGGCGCGGAGAGCTCGAAATTACCGATGCCATCCAGTGGCTGGTCGACCACGGTTACCATGTCTCAGCTTACATCCACCAGGGTTGGTGGATCGACACCGGGCGGCCCGGCGATATGCTCGAGGCCAACAGCCTGGTGCTGGAAGAGTTGACGCCTACCGTTGACGGCTATGTTGATCGAGACAGCGAAGTCGACAGCCGGGTCACGGTTGAGCAAGGCGCCGAAATCATCAACAGCGTAGTTCGTGGCCCGGCCATCATTGGCAAGAATACCCGTATCGTCAACGCTTACGTTGGTCCCTTTACCAGCATCTACCATCACTGCCTGGTCGAAAACGCCGAAATTTCGCGCTCGATCGTGTTGGAACACAGCCAAATTCGCAACATCACCCGCCGCATCGAGGACAGCCTGATCGGGCGCAACGTCGTTGTCCATCGCTCACCGATCCGGCCGCGCGCCTACAAATTCACCCTGGGCGACCACTCCCAGATCGGCCTGTTAGGGGACGGGGGTGGCTAGATCCGGATTTGACTGGGATAGAGTCTGCACCATGTTTATCAAGAACTGGGTCCGTTAACCCAAAATAATACCCAAATATATCCCAAATTTGGGTCGTTATCGCAAGATATCCCAAATATATCCCAAATTATTTTTGGGATATATTTTAAGGTCAAGACTATGCCCATTTACGAATATCGCTGCGAAGCGTGTGGAAAGCAATTTGAAAAACTGTTTTTGTCGCCTTCGGAGGGGCTTCGTATAGTGATAATCGTATAAGCGTGTGGAAAGCAATTTGAAAAACCGTTTTTGTCGCTGCACCGCGTACCGGCTGAGGTTGCCTGCCCGACCTGCCAAGCTGCGCCGGTGCAGCGGCTTATCTCGGCCCCGGCTATCCATTCGGCGGAAGAAGGCGGCCGTTCTGAGGGGGATAGGGCTGACATGCCGGCTGACAAACCACCCGTTTTTGGCCGCAAGGAGCTGAACGAAGCCCTCCGCACAAAAGACCAACTGCGAGACCAGGCCCAGTCGGGCGAGTAGAACAGTTATGAAGCCAACCCCCCGGATCTACTTTCTGGACAACTTACGAGCGTTTGTTATCATTCTGGTGGTCGTGCTGCACGGCTCGATCACCTATATGGCCTTTGCGCCCAGCTGGTGGTACGTGCTGGACCCGCAAAATAGCCTGTTCTTCACGGCGCTGGTGCTGCTGATCGACGTTCCGATTATGTTAATCCTATTCTTTATTGCCGGCTATTTTGTCTTTCCGTCTCTGGCCAAGCGGGATGCCCGCACGTTTCTCAGAGACAAATTTGTCAGAGTCGGTCTACCGTGGCTGGGCGGCGCTCTGCTGCTGGCCCCACCCACGGCGTACATCATCTACTATTCGCGCCAGGTGCCCATGAGTTTCTGGGAATTTTGGACCACGGATTTCTGGGGGGTGGCCTACCAGCAGTCGGTTTACTGGTTCTTGGGTATTCTTTTCTTGCTGTTCTTGATCGTGACTCTGGCCTATGCCGCCAGCCACCGTTTCCGTGAGCTGAGACCGAAGCAATCTGCGCCATCGTGGACGCTGTTTGGCCCCTTTCTGGCATATACGACGATCGGCTTCTTAACCTTAAATTTAATTTTTCCGCTTGATACCTGGACTCATGCCGGCTACTTGTTTATGTTTCAGCCGCTGCGCATACCCCTGTACGTCGGCTACTTTGCCTTGGGTATCTATGCCTACCTCCACGGTTGGTTCACCACGCGGGGTTACGGACCGCGGCTCATAGTATGGCTGCCGCTGTTCGTGGGGTCGGGTCTACTGTATTTAGCGTATCGTTTCACCATTCCGGCAGAGACTCAAACGACCGTCGCTTTGAAAGCAGGCAATGCCGTCCTTTTTAATACCTTTTGCTTATCGTCCCTCATGGTTGGGCTGGCCTTGTTCCAGCGTTACCTAAACGGCATTAGCCTGTTTTGGCGGAGTCAGGCCGTTAACTCTTATGGCATTTACTACGTTCATCCGCTCATTTTGTACCCACTGGCCCTACTTTTCGTGTCGATCTCGCTGCCGCTTGTTGTTAAAGCGCCCCTTGTGATCGTCTTGGCATTGCTGCTGTCCTGGGCGTTTAGCGCGTTAATCTTGAAGAAAGTACCTCCGCTAAATAGAGTATTTTGATGGGATGCCCGGCTTCTGTTATGAAAATAAATGTTTTGGAACCGGCCAATAATCGATTTTTACCCCGTCTTAATCTATTGTTGCAGTGCACGAAGCTCGGTCAGAATCCCTAAATCCTGGCCGCTAGTGGCCCGCAAGCTGAGTCTGTGCTAATATACTTCAATCATTCATTTTGTGAGGAGCAAAATAATGCCTCAATTCGCAGATATGAGTTTCGTGACGGTTGGAGACGTCAAAGTTTCCTTCTTACCCGATGGCGGTGGGGTCGTGGAGCCTGTAGCCCTGTACCCTGCCTCGACGCAAGAAGGCTGGAAACCGTACTCAGCCCTGCTTAATGAGGACGGCAAATTTATTACGAGCATTGGGGCCTTTTTGATCGAGTCAGGTAACCGCAAAATTGCAGTCGATATGGGAATTGGCCCGGTGAGTATAGACTTTCCCGGCTTCGGCCCGTTTTCAGGCGGCAGATATTTGGAGAGCGTCAAAAAAACGGGGATTGGCTTCGACGAGGTGACCGATGTCGTGTTTACCCACTTGCACCTGGACCACTGCGGCTGGGTGACCCAGGAACGGGACGGCGAGCGACGCCTGACTTTTCCCAAGGCCCGCTATTTTGTTACCGAGGTGGAGTGGGAATTTTGGTATGGAGGCGATAACCCGGCCGGCCCACATCCTGAGTTCGTGCAGAAGCCGCTGGAAACCCGGATCGAAATGATTGGCGAAGGGGCCGTTATTGCCCCCGGCATTTCGGTTGTTTCCACACC
>JBFGLD010000585.1:0-4667 GCA_041576335.1 Anaerolineae bacterium
GATGCCGGAATTCATTTCCTGTTTGAAGTAGCTCGCGAGAAACAAATCGATGCGCCCTCGATGGTTCATATTTGTGACGCCGCGGCTACCATCGCCCAAATGGAGACTGAGGAAAAGCCACTTTCAACGGCTCTGATTGTCGGGGACCCGACTCGAATTGCGCGGGTGCTGCCGCCTAGCCAAATTCGCCTACTCTATTCCGACCGGATCGGGCGCATGCGCGGGAATTTAGTCACACTGGCTAAAATGGTGGATGGACGCATATTGGGATACGTGGTGGATAAACATGGCTACGTGCGCGGCATTCATAAATTGGAAGTGCCCCTGGAAGAATCGGATAATTTTCTATTGGGACCACAATTTCGCCGCCACGCTGCCATCTCCCAGCAGTGTGACGCCGTGGTGTTTTTTGTGCCGGCCGGGGGCCGGCAGGTCAGGGTTTTTACCGATGGCCATTTGGTCGGCCGTTATTCTAACGGCGACTGGTCGCCGGAAAATTTGCTTCGAGTGAACGAGGTTATCGCTCAGCTTGCTGCCGAAAAGAATTATAACCTGAATTTAGTTCGCCGAGTGCTGCGCTGCGCCTTTCAAATGTCAGAGGAGAACTTGGGGGCGATATTTATTTTAGGGGATGCCGACTCCATTTTGGAGCATTCCGATGCGTCGGAAATTAGCCACTTTGCGGTGATTGTTGGCGCAACCATGGACTCTCTCTCCGACCAGGAGCTAATAGCCTTTGCCGAGCAGGATGGCGCGACGGTCATCGACGCTCGCCGGGAGGAATTTCGCGGCTGTATGGTGCTCCTGCGGCCAGACGCCGAAACTCAGGCTGAGATTGGTCCAGGTAAGGGCGCCCGGCATAGCAGCGCTGCCAAAATGAGTGCTGAAGCCCAATGTCTGGCCATCACTGTTTCTCACGATGGTCCTATCACGGTCTACGACTCGGGCCGGCGAGTCTTATCGCTGTAACGGAGAAAATTCATATGAACAAAAACATGGTAACCGTAGAGCCAGCCGCAGAGGTAACAGCCGCTGGAGCGGCCAAATCTATTTTTGACGTGCTCAATGCCCATCGAGGTGAGCATCACCTCGTTGTGCTCCAAGATTTCCCGGACCCCGATGCTATTTCGTCAGCATATGCTCACCAGTTGATCAGCGCCGAATTTAATATTGAAGTCGATATCATTTATAAAGGCAAAATTAGCCACCAGCAAAACATCGCTTTAGTGCGCTTGTTGGGCATCGAGCTGATCCCTTACGAGAAGTCTATTAACTTCGAACAGTATGACGGGGCCGTCTTTGTTGATAGCCAGGGTACCACCTCCGAGGAAATTGTTCAGGGCCTGGAAGCGGCCGGCGTACCCATCCTAATCGTCGTTGATCATCACGAGAAGCAGGATCGTTTGCAGCCGGAATTTGACGACATCCGCCGGACAGGGGCGGCAGCCACCATTTACGGCGAGTATCTGCAGCAAGGCCCGGTCGAAATGAATAAAACTCGCAAAGAACACAGAATAGCCGCCACGGCCCTGGTGCACGGCATTATGACCGACACAAACATCTTTGTCCAAGCCAATTCTGAGGATTTTCAGGTAGTTGCTTTTTTGAGCCAGTTTCGGGATGCCGATCTGCTGGGCCAAATCATGAGCCAGTCTCGCTCAAAGCCGGTCATGGAAGTGATTCGCCGGGCCTTGGAAGGTCGAGTCATCACCGAGAATTTTTCCACTGCCGGCATCGGCTATTTACGTGCCGATGATCGCGACGCTATCCCTCAGGCTACTGATTTCTTGTTGACCGAAGAGAATGTCCATACGGCCATCGTCTACGGCATTGTTACCAGTGAAACCCAAGATGAAATATTGGTCGGATCGCTGCGAACCGCGAAGATTACCCTCGACCCTGATGGTTTTCTCAAAGAGGTGTTTGGGAAAAATGAACTGGGGAATTTTTTCGGCGGCGGCAAACCCCTGGCCGGCGGCTTTGAAATTGGCATCGGTTTTCTATCAGGTGGCTATACCGACTCGTATCGAGATCTAAAATGGGAGGTATTTGACGCTCAGGTCAAGCAGAAAATCTTTGCCAAAATTGGGGTGAAGCCGGAGAAAGCATAGGGCCTAGTACGTTGTAAGAGAAAGCTCTTTCTATCCACTGCAACCAATATATCGCAACGTTAGAAATATCTTAAGAACGTAAGAAGCCTTACCCACTTGATGGCTCGGAGGCGGTCTATCTGGAACCTGCTGTTGGTCCACTCATCTTGCGGACGTTGGTCAGAAGCATTGACAAACGGTGAGCAATCTCTGAACCTTGCTCGGCAGCTAGGTATGAAAGAACAGTTAGCCTTTACCTTGCACGACATTCACGGCGTTTACATGTTTGTGGGCCAGCCTGAGCGAAGCACGCGATTTGTGGCGTGAGTTAGGTAATTTGCCTATGCTGGCCGATAGCCTGGCCAACGAAACGGTCAACAGCTACCTGAGGGTTGACTACGAGCAGGCCCTGACGTTGGCCGGCGAAACCCTGCGTATCAGCCGCAGCATCGGCAATCCGTGGGGGCAGGCGCACGGTCAGTGGGTGGTTGGCCCGATCTACTTTGAATATGGCCGCCCGGACAAAGCGATTGAGGTGATGGAAGAGACTATCCGCCTTAGCGACGAGGGTGGTCTTGTGCCCCTGCAAATCTCCGCTCGTAGTAATCTGGGCTGGCTTTACGGCAGCTTGGGTGACCTGTTACGCAGTTTTGACCTGGCCGGCGCCGCCAAGGCCAGGGCTGAGGAATTCTTGCCGGCCTGGCGACCGCTCCCCCTGGCAATTCAGGCGCGCCTGCATCTGCGGGAAGGCGATCTTTCGGCTGCCGAAACCGCCATTGCCGAGAGCTACGAGAGTTTAAAGCCAGACTCGATTGCGGCCATTTTTGTCACCGTAGCTGCTGGGGAAGTGGACCTGGCCATGCAGGCGTATGATCGCGTTATCAGCCGGTTGGACACGTTTCTAGGCCGACTTCACCAACTGGGCATCCGCTCGGTGCGTTCCGAAGCGCCCTATCTCAAAGGCCAGGCACTGCTGGCTCAAGAACAGATGGAAGAGGCGCGGGCCATTTTGGATAAGGCTCGCCTTGAAGCCGAAGCCCTGGGGCAGCGGAATCACTTGTGGTCCATCCTTATTGCCCTTAGCCACATTGAGCCCGACCCGGCCCGCGCTCTTGAGGCAGCAAGCCGGAGTTATCGTCGAAGCCATCGCCGAGCAGATCAGCTCACCGGGACTACGAACCTCCTATCTTGGGCCGGCCCAGGTTCGAGCGGTCTTGAATAGAAAATGAAAGGAAGCCAATGATGACGGTGATAGAAAAAAACGTTGAATTACCGGCCAAAGAGAGCCTGGCCCGGATGGAGGCGGCGTATGCTGAGTTTCAAAAAGCTTACCCCGCCTTTACCACAACCCTGGCCCTGGACGATCTACGAGCACGGGAGTACGGCCGGTTAGATGCTCAGGACCAAGTTTACCTGGATTATACCGGCGGCGGCTTGTACGCCGAGTCTCAGCTCCGCGAGCATATGGCCTTGCTGAGCCGGGGCGTGTTTGGCAATCCCCATTCGAACAACCCCACGTCGCTGGCTATGACCCACCTGGTAGAGCAGGCTCGAGCCTACGTCCTGGAATATTTCGGGGCCTCGCCCGACGACTATGTGGCCATCTTTACGATGAATGCCAGCGGGGCGCTCAAACTTGTTGGCGAGTCGTATCCCTTCAATGCCGGCGGACATTACCTGCTCACCTTCGACAACCATAACTCCGTCAACGGCATCCGCGAGTTTGCCCGGGCCAAAGGAGCCACGGTCACCTATATTCCGGTTATGCCCCCGGATTTGCGAATCGACGAGGATAAGCTGGTCGATTATCTTGACCAGGCGCGGCCGTCTAATCATAACTTGTTTGCCTACCCGGCTCAATCCAATTTTTCCGGAGTGCAGCATCCGCTGGCATGGATCGCTCCGGCCCAGGCCAAGGGCTGGGATGTTTTGGTGGATGCGGCCGCCTTTGCTCCGACCAATCGCCTGGATCTCGGCCAATGGCGGCCCGATTTTGTAACCCTCTCCTTTTACAAGATCTTTGGTTATCCTACGGGCGTGGGCTGCCTGCTGGCCCGTAAAGCGGCTTTGGCCAAGCTGCGCCGGCCCTGGTTTGCCGGTGGTACGATTACGATTGCCTCGGTACAGGGTGAAGGTTATTACCTGGCGGATGGGGAGGCCGCCTTCGAAGACGGGACCGTCAATTACCTCAATTTACCGGCGGTTGAAATCGGCCTTAAACATATCACGGCCATTGGCATCGAGACGATTCACAAACGGGTTACCTGCTTGACCGGTTGGCTGCTCGATAACCTGCTGAGCCTGCGTCACCGTAACGAAGCTCCCCTGGTCCGGATTTATGGCCCGACTGATACCCATCTGCGCGGCGGAACGGTCACCATCAATTTCTACGACCCAGATGGAAAACTCTTTGATTATCGCCGTATCGAAACCTTAGCGAACCTGGTCAATATTTCCCTGCGGACCGGTTGTTTCTGTAATCCTGGCGCGGGCGAAGTGGCTCACGGTTTGACCAAGCAAGAAATGACCGAATGCTTCAGAAACGAGGAGCGCATGACCTTTGAGCAATTCCTCACA
>JBFGLD010000586.1:0-4663 GCA_041576335.1 Anaerolineae bacterium
AAAAATCCTAAAGCTTTTAATTGATGACCCCAGAGGCAGCGACGGTCAATCAAACAGTCCGGCCCGTAAGGCCGTGACCCGCTCTACATCGACCTGGCCGGTGACCCGATCGCCCCCACAGGCAGCGCCCCGAAAACCGACAACGTCGGGACCTAAGCGGCGAAGCACCGGTAAATCATCTAGTTGGAGCGATCCGGCCAGCGCACAGAGCAAATTGGATTGGCCGCACTCGGCTATCCAACTTTCCAAGTCAGTTTCCTGGCAGTGGTCGAGCAGTCTTCGTCCATCTTTCTGGGCCGTGTCAATCATACAGCCGGCGATGTGAGCTGCGCGGGCAACCTCGGGTAGGAGCCGCCAAGACAAGGTTCCGACTTCGGCAGCATCGGCATAGCCTACGGCAATTAGAGCGCAGTCAGGATTGGCGAGATGCAAGTTTGCCTGTACAATGTGTAAGAGAGTAATCGCGTCTTCAGGACGGATGCTGCCCAAAGCTAACTTTACATAGTTGAGGTCAAAAGTCGCCGAGCCGTAAGCGGCCAAAGCCAAAATGCCGGTCGCCGAGTTCGGCTCGCCCAGAGCCGCGCTGCCTTCCCGGTCGGTGGGCAACACGGCGCACACGTCGCGCAGGGCAGTCACCGGTGCTGTACCCATTGCTCCTTCGGCGGGATTCTTAACGTCGATGATATCGGCTCCACCTTCGATTGCGGCCCGTGCTTCTTCGGCTGAAGTAACACTAATCAGCAATTTCATGGAAACCCTCCACAATACTAGACAATTTGACGAACTTCTTTTTTGATAAATAATAGATCAGACACGTTTTTAAGAGAAGCTATCTGGCGAAAAGCATAACATAAATGTTCTACAAGGTCAAAGTATAGGAATAGGAGAAACAAATCATGTCTAAAGACCTTAAAGTTTATAGCGAAGAAGAAGTAAAGGAAAAGCTGGCCAAGGAACTTCCGGGGTGGTATTTGGAAGGGCAGTGGATTCGACGCCAGTATAAGACGGATGGCTGGCAGGCGACCCTGATGTTGGTTAACACGATCGGCTACATCGCCGAAGCGACCTACCACCATCCTGACCTGCAGGTTACCTGGGCCAAGGTATGGGTCAAGTTGATGACGCATTCGTCGAACGGCATTACCGATAAGGATTTTGAAGTGGCCAAGAAAATCGAGTCGGTTGTTCTCTGGCGACCGGACAAAGAATCGGTATTTGAGGGAGGGACACCCAACAAGTGGGTCCGCGGCGGCTGATGTGCCAGAAAAGATACTCTTCATAACCGGTCGGCTGGCCGAACCCTCCCTGCGCCGAACCCTGGCCGGGATTTCGCTGCCCTGCGCCTATGAGCTGGTCGTTATGCCGATTTCGATTGCGGCTTTGATGACTGCCGCCTGGATCGCCCGGCATTTTAAGCTGCCCTCGAGCCATCCGCGCCACCGCCGGGTTCCCCCCGGCTGCGATTTAATCCTGATTCCCGGCCACTGTCAGGGCGATCTGGCCGACATTGAGCAGGCGTGTGCTGTCCCTGTGCAAAAAGGGCCGGTTGATCTGCAAGATATCCCTTACTATTTCGGCCAAGAACGGCGTCGAGAGGGGTATGGCGCTTACAGCGTACAGATCGTCGCCGAGATTCAGGATGCGCTTCAGCTCGATGACGCTGCGCTGCTAAGTCGCGCCGGGTATTACCGCGGCAGCGGTGCGGATGTCATCGACCTGGGGATTACGCCCGGCAGCTCTAGCGACAGGGTGAGGCGAACCGTGCATTTGCTCAAGCAGGCCGGCTATCTGGTCAGCATAGACAGCCTGGACTCGGCCATAATTCAGGAGGCTGACTCGGCCGGGGTTGACTACGTTTTAAGTCTTAACGGCAGCAATCTGGACCTCGGCCGTAGGCTGCGGGCCACGCCGGTCGTCATCCCTGATGAGGATGGCGACCTGGCCTCACTCTGGCGCAATGCCGAGCAGTTATGGGCCTGGGGCCGGGACTGCATTCTTGACCCCATAATGCAGCCCGTTGGCTTTGGTTTGAGCCGCTCCCTGTCCGAACTCTACCGCACCCGAGAGCGTTACTCCGATGCCAAGCTGATGATGGGCACGCACCATCTGACTGAGTTGACCGATGCTGACAGCACGGGTATCAATGCCTTGCTTATGGGGATCGCCCAGGAACTGGGGCTAAATTTTGTATTGACCACTGAAGTGGCGCCGTGGGCCACAGGCAGCGTGCGTGAACTGGACATCGCGCGCCGTCTGATGCATTATGCCCTCAATCAAGGGCTGCCGCCGAAACGCCTGGAGGAGGGGCTGCTAACGGTCAAAGCCAGCCGCTTGTTACGGCCGGACTTTGATACGCTGCGCGAGATGCAGGCGGCTCTGACCGACCCAAATATTCGCATATTTATTGATAACCGGCAGATTTATGCCTTTAACGCCGATCGCTTTATTGCCGGTACCGAGATCGAAACTATCTTTACCGAGTTAGGGGTGGCTGAAGCCAGCCATGCGTTCTATCTTGGGCATGAATTGACCAAGGCTCAGCTAGCCTTACAGTTGTCCAAAAACTACGAGCAGGATCAGCCGCTGCGCTGGGGTTACCTGACGGTTGAAGAAGATCAACCCGCGCACGAGCGGCACGTCCGCCTGACCCAGCGCCGCCAGCACCGGGCAGGCAAGCCACGCCAAGAGGAAATGAGTGATCATTGAGTGTATTTTAACCACCACAGACGCCGAAGGGCAGGTCAACTGTGCCCCGATGGGCGTAGAGTGGGCCGAGCAAAATATCGTCATCAAACCATACCGGGATACAGCCACCTATCACAACTTGTTGACCAACGCTGCCGCGGTCGTTAATTTGACCGACAATGTCCTGCTGTTTGCCCAAAGCGCAATTAGCAGCCCCGTTTTTCCAACGCGACCGGCCGAGGTCGTTTCCGGAGTGGTTTTGGAGGATGTCTGCTCGTGGCGGGAGGTGCGGGTCGAGGCGATCGATTCAGAACAACCGCGAGCGCGCGTTACTACCGGCGTTGTTCATCGAGGTTTTCAGCGTGAGTTTCTTGGGTTCAATCGTGCCCGCCACGCCGTCCTAGAGGCGGCCATTCTGGCCACCCGGACTCGCTTTTTGCCGCAGGAGCAGATCTTGTCCGAATTTGAGCGTCTTCAAGTGATTGTCGATAAAACCGCCGGCACCCAGGAGCACGAAGCTATGAATATCCTGACCCGCTACGTTCGCGATGCTTTGGGCGTGGCATGAAAACGGTTCGAGTCACAGCCCCGGCCCGGCTTCATTTGGGCATGTTCGATCTCAGCGGCAGCCTGGGCCGTCTTTTTGGCGGCTTGGGTGTGGCCATCAGCAAGCCGGCCGTGATGATTGAGGCCAGTCCCGGAAATAAGCTCTCGGCCGAAGGCCCCGATGCCGAGAGAGCCCTGGAATTTGCCCGGCGCTACCTCACCGCAACCGGTCTTACCACGGGAGCGCATTTGCGCATTGAACAAGCCATCCCTTCGCACGTTGGTCTGGGCTCAGGTACCAAGCTGGGCCTCACGGTGGCCCAGGCCCTGGCCACGCTGTACGACCAGCCTGACGAGCCATATGCCCTGGCCCGGGCCGTAGGTCGAGGGGAACGGTCCGCTGTTGGGTTATGGACGTTTGCTCAGGGCGGTTTGGTCGTCGAGGGCGGACACCGGCCCGAGCTTGAAATACCGGCCCCGCTGCTGATGCGCCACCCGATGCCGGCCGACTGGTACTGCCTGGTCGCCATCCCGGACCAAATCACCGGGCTGAGCGGGCGGGCCGAGGTCACCGCTTTTGAACAGTTAGCGGTAACGGCCGAGCAGGCGGCCAAAATCGCGCATGTCGTGCTGATGTCCCTGCTGCCTGCCCTGGTTGAGCACCAACTGTCCGAGTTTGGGACGGCCTTAACCCGCTTACAGAAGCTGGTTGGCGACTGTTTTAGTCCGGTTCAAGGCGGTCGCTTCAGCAATTCTCGCTCAGCAGAATTGATCGACGCTTTTTTACGCCGGGGTGCCGCCGGCGCGGGCCAGAGTTCATGGGGGCCTACTGTTTATGCCCTGGTGGCGAATGAGGATCAGGGCCGGCACCTGGTCAGCCTGGCTAAGGAAATGTTACACGAGCAGGGCCAGGTAGATCTGGTAGCTTTTGATAACCGGGGCGTCCGTGTTGAAAGCACGTCGTAACCTACAGTCGCCCAACTTCCGCGTTTCTCAGGCCAATCATGGAGATCGTTACGAACGCCCACACCCACCTGGAGCTGACCGATCTGGCCCATTTGTGTCCGGCCGAACCCGTGCCGTTCGTCACCTGGATGGGTCGGCTGGTCCGGCATTTGCGTCTGCGTTCAACAGCACAAATTCAAGCCGGTATTGCCCGCGGCATTGCCGAGCTGCAAGCCTGTGGTACCACCCACGTCGGCGACATCACCAATAGCTGGCTCAGCCTCGAACCGCTGCTGGCCAGCGGACTCCGTGGGGTGGTCTACCTGGAAGTACTAGGCCTCCACCACAGGCGAGCCCTAAAACGTCTCGAGCAGGCCAAGATGACCATTCGCCAAGCCCACGCGACGACCGGCCATTGCCCGATGCAGGTCGGGCTGTCACTGCACGCCCCCTATTCCTGTCACCCCGCTCTGCTGCAGGCCGGGGC
>JBFGLD010000587.1:0-4646 GCA_041576335.1 Anaerolineae bacterium
TCATGGTACGGTCGCGTCCGGGAAGCTCGTGTCTCCAAATGAGAGCCGCCTCATCGAGATCGTAAATTGGTTCTAACCATTCCTCCCCACATTCCGGACACGTTCCTATTAGATTTTCGTACTCTTTGAAATAACCACAGACAATACATTTGTATAAAAAACTTTTAGGCACGGGTTCACTCTGTCTTAATTTTTAAAATTTCATAGTATCTTTGTAATGAATTTGCGAGAGAGCGGATATTACATCTTCTAAAAGTTCGTCTTCAGTAAAAATCCCTTTACGCAATAATGCTTCCACCTGGCCCGTCAAGAATTGGCTTTCTTGAGGGGTTAATTCTTTGGCGCTTACAATAATAATAGGGATGCCACGGGTGAGATCATTGTTTTTTAAGGCCTCGACCACGCTAAACCCATCCGGTTTAGGCATACTTAAGTCGAGGATAATCAGGTCCGGATCGCTACTTTTAACGAGGGCTAGCCCTTCTTTACCACTTTTTGCCTCGATAATACTGTAATTTGGCTGCGCTTCCAAAATTCGTCGAATGAGGAGAATGTCATCTGCTTGATCGTCGATCACAAGCACTTTTATCCGTTCTTTAGCCTGAATGTCGAGGTGCTTCAGCGCTTTAAGCAGGTCTTCCTCGGTAATGGGTTTTGTCATATAGTCGGCGGCACCCAGCGAGAAACCCCGTTTCCTATCGCTGACAATGCTGCAGATAATCACCGGAATATGTTCAGTCAGTGGGTCATTTTTGAGTTCCCGGATAACAGTCCACCCATCCCGTTCCGGCATCAATATATCCAACAAGATCGCCGATGGCGCATGCGCTTTGACCTGGGCTACAATATCTTTACTGCTGCTGATACCCACCACTCTGTAACCTTGTTTGTCCAAAAAGCGTTCATATAGGTTTATCACGCTCGGATCGTCATCAATGGCTAAGACTAGTTGTCCCAGTTCATCGCTATCGGCCTTAATGACCGTATCGCCCAGTTGTTTTGTCCTTTGCTCGGTTTGTTGGTTGATAGGAATATTAAAGCTAAAAGTTGAACCTTTTCCGGGTGTGCTCTCGACCCAGATTCGGCCTTCGTGCATCTCCACGAAGTGACGGCTGATGGGTAAACCTAAACCTGTACCACCGACCTTGCGGGTTGTGCTCGCATCAACTTGGGTAAATTCCTCAAAAATGGTCTCCAATTGGTCTTTGTGAATTCCTATGCCGGTATCGCTAACGCAAACGGTTAATTGCGTTTGGTCGGCGAAGGCGTGCAGCTTGACTGACCCCAGGTCGGTAAATTTACAGGCATTTGAAACAAGATTAAGAATGACCTGCCGAATACGCGTAGGATCAGCCCAAATGGTAGGTAAATCGTCAGGAATGTCTTGGAGCAGTTCGACCGGCTTATCCTTCACCAGTGCTATTGCGGTAGACATAACCCCTCTAATGATGGGCTCAATTTCCATTTCTTCAAAATTAAGCTCCATTTTTCGGGCTTCAATTTTTGACAGGTCTAAGATGTTATTGATTAAACTCAAGAGGTGTTGTCCGCTATTGTGGATAGAGGTCAAATCGGTTTTCTGTAATTCGGTTAATGGACCATCAATCCCTTTAAGGATAACGCGCGAAAATCCAATGATAGAGTTGAGAGGTGTGCGTAATTCGTGACTCATGTTTGCCAAAAATTGGGTCTTAAGTCTATCAATTTCTTTAAGCCGCTCGGCTGTTTCTTGCTGCTCACGGAAAGCCTTAGCGTTTTGAAAAGCGATCGCAAGTTGAGCCGCCAAGACTTCCAAAATGGCTATATCATCTTTGGAAAAATCCGCCGGGTTGGAGCTGTGGGCATCCAACACGCCAATCAGAGCGTTCCCCACTTGAAGGGGGATCGCAAATTCAGCTTGAGAAGCGGGCAAATACGCGCTGTGGTAGCCTGGGGTGTCAAAGTCAACGGGATTAGCGCCACGAATAACGACGGACTTTCGGTGATAAGTGGCCTGGCCAATCACGCTCTTGCTGCCGATTGCTACTTTATAGTCGGCTGACCGCGATTTTTCGGCGCCACTACCGGCACTTTTGTACAAAACAGCAAATTTGTTCTGTTCATCAATCAGAAAAATCTGGACATGATAAAAGCCAAATCGCTCTCTGATAAGTTCCGCGGCTTGAGCCAGCATTTCGTCTTGATCGAGGATAGACGTCACGACTTGGCTCACATCCGCGCTGGTTCGCAGTTGAACAGCACGCCGGTGTGTTTCCTCAAGCAGACGACGATTTTGTAACATAATTGACAGTTGGTCGGCCATCGTCCGCGCCGAATTAATCTCTCGCGCGGTAAAGAAATGTTTGTCTCCGACGGAATCGGCCCCCATAGCGCCGATTACCTTGTCGTCAATGATGATCGGGACGAGGAGAAGTGAGGTCACACCGCGCCTTCGGCTCATCTCTCTGGCCGTTGCCGCTAGGGGGTCATTTGCCACGTCTTCAATAGCCACCGGTTTTTTGGTGGAAACAAGCCGTTCGTAGACAAGATTCCCTTCAATTGGCAGAGTTTGCCCCGCTTCTGTGGGCTTGCCGTCGACAAAGAGAGCTACCAGGTTGCCGACTTTTCGCTCCTTATCCGGATCGAATAAGAGTACACCGCCCTGCTCTAGGCCAAGAATCGACAGCATTTCGCCCAAAACCGTATGGAACATTTTTAGTTCGCTTTCGGCGGTTACCAAGGCACGACCGAGTCGATAAAGGGCCTCGGCCTCTTCGCGAGCTACCTGGGTTTGCTGGAACAAACGGGCAGCTTCGACCGCCTGGGCGGCCTGATTGGCCACGGCTTCCACGATCCTTAGATTATCCTCCTCCCAGGTCGTACTCTGATCGGATATTTCAAAATCCAATGCGCCGATGACCACTTCGCTGGGCAAACTTAGGGGCGCTGTTAGCAAGGACGGCTTGTCTGCCGTTAGGCGATCGGGCATCGAAATATATAGCTGAGACACACTTCTTTTTCTGGCGACTCGCTTGGTGGGCTCCTGTTGATTTTCCCCGTTCGTTGGGGATGTGCTTGGGGAGATAATGACGGGCTGCTTGGCTTCAATAGCTTCATTTACTTCGGGTATCAGGATCTGGTCCTGCACTTCGATAGGACCATGCTCAGTAAGGCGATACCCGATAGTTGATCTACGCTCGGTCAAGTATTTGCCCCACTGTTCGCGCAAGTAATATTCGTTCAGTTTTTGCAGCCGCTCCAGCGCTTTTTGGGCGTCTTGGAAAGAAATCGCCGCTTCAATTGCATTGGCTAATTGATTGGCCATCGACTGGAGAATTGTAATATCGATATCCGCAAATGTGCCTCTTTGAGTGCTTTGGACGTCAAGGGCACCGATCACACGTCCACGAGCAATGAGCGGCGATGCCATTTCCGAGCGAGTTTCAGGCAGCAGTGGGTTCTTGAAATGAATACCATCTTTTCCGACATCAAGCGCGATACGAGGCTTGCCCGTGGCCGTAGCCGTGCCCACAATGCTTCTACCGCCAACTTCCAGTTTATGCGGTATGGCTAACATCTTTTTGCCGATATCGCCGGTTGCGGCTTTGACTACCGCATATTTTTGGTATTCGTCAACCAAAAAGATGGAGACGTGATAAAAGCCGAAACGATCGCGAATAAGATCGACCGATTGAGCCAACAACGTATCGAGATCCAAGAAGCTGGTTGCGGCTTGAGACACTTCCGCGGCTGTCTCCAGCAGGGTAGCTCGATGCTGCGCCTCTTCAAAGAGGCGGCGATTCTCTAGAGCTCCGGACATTTGTCGGGCCACATCTTCGTACAGACGAATTGACTCAGCTGGAAAAGCAGCGGGCTCTTGGTTGCTGACCAAAACAAAACCATTAACTTCTTTTTTGAGCCAAATCGGTACGGCAACAAAACTGGCGATGTGCATGCTCTGTAATAGTCCACGCAGCGTTTCAGAAAAGCGGTCATCCTCGGCAACATTCTCGGAGACTACGGTGTCTCCTGATTTCAGTAAGGCCGTCACATTCAATTGTTGAGCCGATAAGCGGGTGCCGGGTGTAATGGCCGGCCACGCTTCGGTTGGGCTATCCCAAGCGGCCACAATCTCCAAATCGACACCGTCTTCGGTTTGATCATATATAAAGGTAGCAGCACCGCGTCCCGGTTCCGTGGCAGCTATGGCATCGAGGCCGAGCGTGTGAACAGCTTCAACCGTATCGGCCACTAAAAGTTGCTGGCTTAGGTGAGATAATAGTTCTGAGTTATAGAGATTTTGTTGGGTTTCTTCTACAAGTTGGAGATTTTGAATGACAACAGCAATCTGGCTGGCCAGGGTACTCGTACGGTTTATGAGGCTTGACTTGAAAATAAATGCATTCTGGTGACTATTTAAGAACAGTACACCCAACCATGTATTACCGACTGTTAAAGGGACGGCTAAAATTGACTGAGCCGCGCCAAAGGAGCTATCGATTTTAGTCTGCGTTTGCTCATCAAGTTGGTAATAGTGGATAATTCGGGTGTCCCGAGCGTTTAATTGTGAGATAAATTTGTAATCATCGGCAAACATTTTTGTTTCAAGCAAAATATGAGAATTAGCCTGGGTGTCGAGGGTTGAGCCCTCAGCTTTATTCAGACCA
>JBFGLD010000588.1:0-4621 GCA_041576335.1 Anaerolineae bacterium
ACCGTCAGGCTGACCGTGTATCTTCCGGGGTCCACATAGATGTGGCTAAAATCACTGCAGTCGTTGCGCGTATTACCATCCCCACAGTCCCAGGTGCACGTATCATAATCCCCTTCGGATAGATTGACGAAGTTGACCGCTAAGGGTGCTTCCCCACTCAAGGGACTGCCGCTAAAGTCGGCCTGAACCGGCTCGCTGACAGTAATGTAGTCAGGGCGGGTCATAGTGTCGCTGCCTCCTGGCCCACTGACGGTTAGGCTAACGGTATAATTTCCGGCTGCCGCATAGGTATGAGCCGGATTCTGCTCTGTGCTGGTGGTCTGATCACCGAAATCCCACAGCCAGCCGGTGATGGTGCCCAACGAGTGGTTGGTAAATTGCACGGTTAGCGGCGCAGGTCCGCTGAGCGGCGCAGCCATGTACTTGGCTTCAGGTTTCGGGTCGCCCACGTTGATCAAATCAGGCCGGGTCAAGGTATTGCTGCCGTCCGGCCCACTGACCGTCAGGCTGACATCGTAAAGTCCCGGGTTGGTGTAGGTGTGAGCTGGATTTTCGCCGCTGCTGGTGCTCCCATCGCCAAAATTCCACAGCCATTCATTGATTATGCCCAGCGAGTCGTCGGTGAAATTGACCGTAAGCGGAGCCGGGCCGCTTACCGGCTCAGCCCTGAACTTAACCACAGGCATCTGGTCGGTGACGATAATGAAATTCGGGCGCGTTACAGTATCGCTGCCACCCGGTCCGGTGGCGGTCAAGCTAACGGTGTACTCTCTAACTGCATTGTAGGTGTGGACCGGATCTTTCTGGCTGCTGGTGCTCCCGTCCCCGAAGTCCCACAGCCATTGGCTGACCGTACCCAGGGTGTGATTGGTAAAGGTTACGTCAAGCGGTGCCCGGCCGATGGTCGGCGCGGCGACGAACTTCACCACCGGTTTCCCTGCGGTCACGTTGATGAAGTTGACCTTCGTGATCGTATTGCTGCCGCTGGGTCCCCAAACCGTAAGATTGACCGTGTAGAACCCGGCTGCGGTATAGGTATGGCTGGGGTTGGTGCTGCTGCTGGTGCCGCCGTCGCCAAACGTCCAGCTGCAGCTATCATAATCACCCTGTGACAGGTTGGTGAAATTGACGGTCAAGGGCTGCGAACCGCTGGTTGGACCGGCCGTAAAATCAGCCACAGGTGAGGCATAGACCGTAATGTAGTCCGTTTTCTTTTTGGTATCCTCGCCGCCGGGGCCACTGACTCTCAAGCGAACGGTGTAGACTCCGGGTTCGTCATACGTATGGCGGGGGTCGTCACAGTCGCGGCTGGTATCGCCGTCGCCAAAGTACCATTTGCAGCTGTCATAATCCCCGTCGGATTCGTTCTCAAACCGTACCCGCAGCGGAGCTCGGCCGCTCTTTTTATCAGCTTTGAAGTCAGCATCCGGTTCATAAGAAACTGGTCCGGAGATTCTTTCCCACCAAACCCGGATCAGGGCCTGACCGGTCTTTTCGTAATACTCAACCCGTAGGCTGCGGTTGCCTCCGGGCAGCCACCGGTCGGTGGTAAGCTCCCGCCAACTGCCATCGCGCCAATCGTCAATGACGAGCACATCGTCCACATAGACCCGCACGCCGTCATCGACAACGGCATGGAGGCGATACCAGCCCTGGTCAAAGCCCAGGATTCGGCTCCAACGGGCTGAAAAATCATCGCTGTTGAGCCCCGCGGCAGGAGCGGAGTATCCCCAATTAAAGTCGACGGTCACATCGTTGCGGACCAGGGATGGGGCTCCGGACAGCGTCCGGTTATTAAAGTACTCGCCACGCCAGTCGCTGATTACTGCTGGAACAGGGATTGAAGTTGGTATGGGTGTGGCTGTTGCCGGCAGCAGCGGGGCCTGAACAACCGGGATGTTGCCCGTGTTCTGAGCGGAAACATACCTGGCCGACACCCAGCCGCGACCATCTGTCGCGCCGGGGAACCTGATCTGCCACCAGCCTCCATCGGCGCTGACGCCGGTGATTTCGGCAGTCTGATCCCTTTGCAGAACGCCGAGGATGGCATACGACACACCCGGGCCGCTCCGAACGTTAAGCGAGCCGGTAGCCACGCTCAATTGGGCGGGCTGAGGAAGCGGAGTCAACGAGGGCGGCTCAACCGTTGGAGTCGGGCTAACGAACGTTGGGGTCGGTGTGACCGGTTCGAGCGTCGGCGGAACGGTAGGTAGAACCGCAGTGACGGTCGGTACGGTCAACCTCTCGGGACGGATGAGGTTAAAACTGGCCGGAATCGTGGTCGCGGTATTCGCAGACCGGGCCACGACCAGGGCTTGGTATTGCTCATCCCAACGAGGTTCTGCCGGAAATACGAAGCTGGTTACGAAATGGCCCGCCGAGTCTGAATCGGTTCGGGCGATGTTAAAGATTGGCAAGACTGTCTCACCCGGTTCAGCCAGGTAAATCAAGATCGTGTCGTTAGGCTGCCAGCCTTCACCTTGGACTCTGATAATTGTGCCGGCCGATCCGGATGCGGGTTCGATGACGATCGTTGGCAGAACTTGCCCCGGCGTGGGTTCAAGGGCCTGGCCGGGTTGTTCCCAAACATAAAATGAGGCAACTCCAATCATGACGACCAGGATGACAACCCAGATCAGGGTCAAGACCAATAGGGTAATTTCAATCCGCATCGGATTTTCAATCAATTTTTCATAAAGTCGCTTAATTTTCATGATAACCTCCCCAGGAGCCGTTTAGTGACGACTACGAGAGGCCTCGAATTCCTCCAATTCTTGCTTAACCGATTTCAATACTACCTGGGCAGTGAACCCGTTGCCCGAAACAACCATTTCATACATTTATGGCCGAAATCAACCGGTTCTTGAAACATCATTGGGCAACCACCGGCAATAATCTCGATGCCGTGCTCCACGCACAAGGTGACGGCTTCCTCTGAAACGCTATTCCCAAAAGATCGATGCATCCAAACGCGAGGAACCCCGGCCTGTATGCATTGTCCCACAATTTTCTTGGTGACCTCCGGTGAAGTCACGATGACCACTCCATCCACGCCTTCAGGAATTGACTGCAAATCGGGATAACAAGGATCTCCATTAATTTCTGTTGCGTTGGGATTGACGGCGAACACTTTGTGACCGGTCGTTTTGAGTTTGTCATAGATCCCATTTGCCGCACTGTCACCGGAGCGAGAGACTCCGGCCACCGCTATACGCTCCTTGGATAAGAATTCTTCGGCCAGTTTATCCAACTGTGCCATTTGTACCTCCACTCACTTGCTAACAGTCTAATATTGACAATGATCCTGCGCTGCGCCTAACTGCCAAACTCGTGGATTACAGCCAGGAAGAACAATGAGTGCCCGGCGCTCGGGTTAAACACTAGCTCTCCGTACCTCCCCCTGGCCGTGATACTCAGCGTTAGGGAATACAGAGCTTTTGTCCGGCATAGATCCGGTTTAGATTGGTGATATGGTTGGCTCGAGCGATAACCCACGGATCGAGGCCGTATGTCCGGCCAATACTATATAAGGTTTGCCCGCGCGTGACCCGATGATAGGTGTCGCAATAGCGGGGATGCGGGGCAAGTCGTTCTGGAATCCATAACACCTGGCCGCCTTTAATGTAATTGCAGTTACGCAGCCCATTTACGGAGCAAATGGCGTACGGGCTCACGCCATACCAGCGGCCGATTGAGTAGAGTGTTTCGCCGTATCGCACTCTATGCCAGAAGCCCCCCGATTCTGGGGGCGCGGCGGCGGCTGCAGACACCCAGAGTAACTGGAAGAGTAAAATTAAGACTATTATCAACAGTAGCTTGCGCATGGTTTTCTCCTTACACTCCTGTAGCCGGCAAATCCCCCGCCGGTCGCCCCAATAATTTATTTTTTCCAACATTACCTAAAACCGAGTTCGCCCCTCATATTTTGGCGCTATCCAACATTTACTACGTATGAGTGTTCGCAATGTTGCGTCCGTGTTGGCTATGGAAAAGCTGCCTAGGGCACAATCATCGGTAGGGATTGGGAATGATGGTTTTGGCCCGAGCCACGATGTAGGTGGTGGTACCACTCAAGATGCTGCATCAGAACGTAGATTGAGGTGATGGTTGCCAGGGTCAGCACTAAACGGGTCATGAGTTCCTCTGTAAACCCTCGATTGATCTCTGGCCACATGAGACTTATACTCCAGATTACTATTCCCAACGAGACGGCTTTCAATACTTTCATTGCCTTCCTCTATTCCTACTTAGAGACTTTGCGCCAATCGCGCTCTGTAATCCATTCAATCCGTAGCCGACGACAAAAAAACTCCCCAGCCCGTCCTCCGGCATCTGGGGAGATTGAAAACGAATACAAAAGTAATCTAGTTTTTCTCCGGCTAAGTAACCGGATCGTATAACTGCCTGGTGACTATCGCGTCGTTAAGATCAACGCCAATGTAAAATGCCCCAGATGCCGTCGGCACCCAGACCGGTAAATTGCTTAGCTAAATGCCTGGCTGAAAAATTCTTTAGCTGCCCTCCATTAGCAGTTGAGCCTTTGCCCTCGCCCAGCTACTACACTTAGTTTAACTCAAAATTCTACCTAGTGCACCCATCATCTGGGGAGTTTGTAGCCTGG
>JBFGLD010000589.1:0-4619 GCA_041576335.1 Anaerolineae bacterium
GTAAAGAGTTTCACCACCAAATAGTCTAGGGGGGGGTGGACGTCGGCTGCGGTAATGGCGATGAGTTCGCCCAAAGGTTTTTGAGCCAGCAATACGGTCAAAGCTTCATCGTGCCAAAAGGACCACTCGGCCAGCTGAAATAGCCGGAGTATGAGGGCTAAAAGCGTTAACCACACAATCCAACTATTGCGAAAAAAGAGCCAGTGAGTTCGTTGGGTGTTCATAATCGTTCGCGATCCGGTTGACCCGGCTAAATGCGATGGATCCTATTAAGGAACGGGCCTCAAGGCGTATAGTTGATACGCCCCGGGCATATCAAATACTTTCTGCCAATATTCGTCCTCAAGCCTTGCCAGAACGGCCTGGTTTACAACCTCCGGCGTCTCGTTAAGAACATAGGCCAAGCCGGCCCGATGCACCAATACGTGCGTTACCCCGGTATCGTGCCAACTTCGGGCAATCGTCGCTGCAGTACCGTGCTTATTAACCAGATGCGGAAACGTATCCAGGATGCTGTCGGGCAGACAATGTCGCCGGCAGTAATAGCTTCGGGGTTCCCACAGAAAGACAATTTTTGACTCGGCGGGCAGCGTATTGTTGATTTGTTGCATCGTATCGTAGTATGCTCCCAGGCGTCGGGCCAGATATTGGTCACGTGTTTCCATACCGGCCAGATAGCGCACGGGATCGATTTTGATAGTCAGCAAGCCTATATCCACCATAATCAAAGTCAGCGTTAAGGCAACAGCAATATTGGCAAAACGGCGTAACGAAAAATGCGGCCGGTCAAAACGTGCTAAATCACTCCAGAGCCAACCGGCCACCGGAGCCAGGGCCACCAAACCGGGCAGCAACAATCTTGATTGCCATAAGGCCCGGGACCAAATGACGCCTACCGTCCAAACAAAAAAATGGACCAGCGCATAAATCAGCAACGGATCAAGCGCAAACGGCCGGTCGGGGTCGCGCCGGCGATAGCGAAAGAGACCGTAAAGCAACGCCAGCGGCAGGAATAGAAGCAGAAGCGGCCCGGTTCGCCCATCCCAATAATTCATATCGCGCACACCGAGCGTGAGCAGCCAGGGCAAGGCCAACAACGTGCCGGGCTGAAAGCCAATTCCCGTACCGGCGGCCGCATACCAGGCCGCCCGAAAATTATCCCAATAGTGCCCGCCAAAGAGGCCATATAAAAATGGATAAACCGGGTTACCGCTGAAGAACCAGTTTTTGGCATACCAGGGCAGAGCGACTAAGAGGGTGGTGAAGCAAAAAATAGCGAGACTTGTGATATGTGAGCCGTAATGCCTAGTGCGTAGTAGGTTGGACGCCGTCTGCGGCGGGTGAGATTTGGGTCGCATGCGACGATAGCCAGACCAAACGATAAGTCCGCTAATGATGAGGGGCGTCACAAAACTGGTATACTTCATCCCCATCGCCAAACCGGCAAAAATCCCGCTAAGAATAAGCCAGGACCAACTTTTGAGCCTAATATCTTGACTCTCTAAACTCGAATCACCGGCGACTAATCGCCATTTAATAAATGCGTAAAGGCCGGCGAGTTGGTAAAAGGCCAAGGCCAGATCGTTGTAGGCCCAGCCGGCCAGGGTACTCACCATCGGCATACTGGCATAAATGAGAACGGCGAACCAGGCGGATTTTTTGCTTAACAAGCGGTAGGCCGTGAGGTAGACCAAGCCGGCCAGAAGGAACGCAAACAGGGTATGGAGCAGCTTGGCAGCGATATCTCCCCGCAAAAGGATGGCCCAGGCAAAAAGCATTTCCATCAGCAAGGGGAAGCTTAGATGGGGAATGTCGATCCCACCGACTAGCCCGCCGCTCTGCACGTAAAGTTTTGGACCGGTTAAGTGGTAAAATAAACCGTCCCAATCGGTCGGCGGCAGCAGTGCAACAAGAACCGTACACAGTGAAACCAACAGCAGGTAGACGGTAGCCGCCAAGCCGGGGCCAGACCAGACCTGCGACGAGGGCTTTGACCGCCAAAGTGTTTTGAATTGGGGGACGGCTAAGGCACTCAAGGTAATGGTAACGATATAAACGGTGGCAGCTTGAAAAAGGCCTACCAGGCCCAAAACCAGGCTTAGCAGCCCCAATGCTCCCAAACCAAGACTCATCCCAAAAATAACGGTTTCTAGAAGCGACAGTTCGAGCCGGCGCAGACGCTGCAAAAACCAAATTCCCAGGCCGAGTGTGGTCAGGGCCAGCCAGCCGGCTGTCAATAAGTCAAGCAGGCCGTTTCCAACGGCCAGGGGATTGACAACAGAGAACGGGATTAGAACGATCAATAAACCAACTATGATCATAACAAACCACGGCAATTTGGTCGCTGGGGCCTCCGTCGGGCGACGCCGGTGCAACAGTAACAACCCTACCCCCAGCGCCGCCAGGGCTATGCCGTCTAACAGCGAAAGTCTAAGCAGTTTGTCGGCAACCAGCTCCACATTGTCCAGCGTAAAAGGTTTCTGCACGGCAAAGAAACTGGCCAGCACAAAAAATACCCAGATAACGAAGGCGGCCGGCAACAGCCAAACAGATATCGTTCGCTTCATACCACTTGTCCTAGCTGCGACTTACGACCTGTCACAGCCACCGGTTGGGGCTGCGGCTGCTGTATTTCAAAATGGCGGGCCGCAAGCCACAAACCGCGCCAATCGACGGCGTAGAGCAGCAGCATTAGGGCCGGCAGGAGGCCGTGCATCATCACCTCTTCCCAGTTGCCTTTCAGAGTCAAGGCAAAGACACCCCACATCAACAGCAGCAAGCCCACTTGGCTCAGGGCGACGACCGTATTCCGACTGCGTCCTGGCGACAAACGATAGAAAAAGAAAAAGAGCGGCAGGTAAAGAATTACCTGGTTCGTGGTAGCAGAGCGAAATGTAATAAGGCTGCCTACGATCAATGTCGAATGGATGGCCCAGGTATATCCGCCCGGCCGACCACGCCAGGCCAGCCACCAACCGGGTAAAAGGCAAACGAAAAATAAGATAGAAAACCCCAACGTCAACGGAGCGGCGATTGTTATGGGCAGGAAATAATGTAATAGGTTTTCTAAGGGCGTGCCAAAGGCCACATAGCCGCTGTAGGCAATCGCATTGCGCACAAAGTCAAGCGGCCAGGTCGGCACCAGCAGCATACTGCTGAGCACCAAGACCAGCATACTGACGATAAAGCTAAGTACAAACCGCCGGCGTTGTTGAAACAAAGCCCACACCAACAAGAAGAGCAATACCAGAAAGACCATCTGAGGTTTAATCGTCGTCCCCGCCAAGAAAATTCCGGCCCACACATCCCACCGCTCCCTGATGGCCCACAGTGTCAGGAATAGGGCAAAACCGACCAAAACTGAGAATTGGCCCAGGATGATCGCTCGCGCGCCGTTGTAGAAAAAAATTCCCCACAAAGCGGTGGCCAGAAAAAGCCATTTGGGCGGATGCCAGCCGGATAATAAAATTGCCACGAGCGTACTCCCCAGCAGCAAGAACTGAAGTAAGGTCATCCAGATGGCCTGGGCCCAGGCATAGGGGATCAGGCTGAGCGGCCAAAAAAAGTACAGGGTGTAGAGCGGATAAGCAAAGTAGGCCTGGTCTTTATCCTCCGGACGGGTCAACCGGCCAAACATAGCCTGCTGCGCCTGCTCGGCGACCGATTGGTCGAAGGGATTTGTGCCGTTTAAGAGGAATTCCCGCCCGCCAAGCCAACGGACAAAAAAGTCATTTCCGCCGGGAAACTTGCTGGTAAAAACGGTGTAGACTGCAAAAGACTCGGCCGCAATCAAAATACCAAGCAACAGGGCTAACACAATCCACGGTACGAATGAGCGGTTCACAGACGATCTGGTCATATTTTATACGAACCCAATTCTTGAGTCATACCATAATTCCAAATTATGCCCGGGCGCAAGCCCCAGGCTCCCCACATTAGCAATCCTAGCCAGGGTAAGGCCAGGGCTGCTGTAAGCCAAACCGGTACACCCCACAATGGTAGATAGAGCCACCATACCGCCGGCAGGTTAAGCCGGATCACATTCGTTTGCAGCACCCGCTGGGCGCTGTGGCGATTCGGTAAATTTTCGGCGGGCGGAAGTTCGAGCTGCTGCAGCGTATTGGCTAAGGCCAGACGTCGACCGGCCTGGCCAAAGTCTCGCAGAACCTCGAGGGCGATAGGCCCCTGCCGCACGATGGGGCTGAAGGCCGGCAAAAAAATTGTCTGCTCATAAAACTCCTCAGCGCCCGTCTCCTGCTGTTGAACGAGATAGCGGGCATGGTCGACGACCACGGCCGGAAGTTGAACAGCCAATCCCAGCCCAAACAACAGGCCAAAAACGGGCAGCGTTCCGCGAACCCGGCGGTTATGCAAAATCGTAGCGCAGGGTAAGAGCGAAACCGCCACCAGAGGCAGTAAGAAACGCGGTCCCCAGTTAAAACCCCCGGTCCAGAAATTATAGGGCGCGTAAAAAGCCAAATATGACACCCACCACAGGATGATCAGCAGGGCCAGCTGCCGGTGCTGTTTAAAGAATAGCGGCAGCGCACCGGCCGACAGCAGTAGCAGCGGCGCGTACAAAAAAATACCCTTACCCGAACTGAAGAGCAAACCATACA
>JBFGLD010000590.1:0-4613 GCA_041576335.1 Anaerolineae bacterium
CAGCTTGCTGTAGGCCAATCCCCTATTTTTCAAGGTGGCCCCGTTGTTAGCATCTCGTCGAAGCGCCTGATTATAACCCTCGATGGCCTGCACGTAATCTCCCTGTTTAAAGTAAGCATTACCACAATTGGTATAAATCGTTGGATTTTCCGGGTTGAGCCGAATCGCCTGATTAAAATCCTCAATGGCCGCTTTGATCGCACCCTGACGGGTGTAGATGACGCCTCGGTTGTGATAATAAGAAGCATCTTTGGGATTGAGCAGGATAGCCTGGGTAAAATCTTCGATGGCTTGGCGATAGTCCTGGTTATTAGCATAGACGCTGCCCCGGTAATCATGGGTAGCTGCATTATTTGGAGAAAGGTCCAGCGCTCGACTGAAATCGGCAACTGCCTGATCATAATTAAGTAAAGCGGCATGGGTCAAACCCCGATTCTGAAGCAGCTCTACATTATCCGGTTTGAGTTGGACAGCCAGATCATAATTTTTCAACGCTGCTTCATACTGCCCGTGCCTGGCCAAGGCCAAGCCTAAATTATGAAGGATTTCCACTTCTCTTGGATTCAGTGTGATCGCTTGCCTAAAATCATCGATGGCCCGGCTACTGTCCTGTTGGTACAGGTAGGCTAAACCGCGCTGGTAGTAATATTCAGAGTTTTCAGGGCTTAATTGAATAGCTTGAGTAAATTCATCAATGGCCCGTTGATATGCGTTTTCCAGTATCATAAGAACTCGACCACGCTGATAATAAGTTTCCGCATACTGGGGGCGCAGTCGAATCGCCAGGTTGAAATCCGCCATGGCTCGGCCTCCTTCGCCTAATTCGAGATAGACACAACCTCGATAATGCTGGGCATCGGCCTGAGTGGGATCTAAGCGCAGCGCTTCATCAAAATCCTCCAAAGCAAGGTAAAAATCATCAAGTTTGTAATGAGCAAAACCGCGCTGGGCTAAGCTAAAAACATCGTCCGGGTGCAAATAAAGCACCTCATCAAAGTCCGCCACGGCTTTGGCATAAGCTTCTGTTCGCAAGAATGCCAGGCCGCGGTAGCGGAACAGTCGGATCGGATCCAGGTTAGCTGTATACTCAACTTGCCCGGCTGTGGCCAGTTCTATGGCCCGGTCGAAATCGGCAATGGCCTGTTCATATTTACCTTCCCGGCTGTGAACCAGGCCTCGATTGGCAAATACGGTAACCATGTTTGGATCAAGTTGGAGCGCTTGGTTGAAATCCGCCACCGCACGATCGTAATCGCCGCTGCGCGAGTAGGCTCGACCCCGCTCGTTGAGCAGCGTAGCCAGGTCAATTCCAGCGTCAAGTTCAATAGCCTGATTAAAATCGTCGAGTGCTTGCCGGTACTCTTCACCGTGCGCGTACATAAGCCCACGATAATAATGGCACCAGGCCTTCGTGGCTTGATCAGGATTGAGCGCCAAAGCCTGGTTAACATCTGCAATGGCCAGCGTATCGTTATTCTGATGATAGTGGGCTCGCCCACGCTGGTAAAAAGCCGCTGCGCTGTCTGGGTTCAGGCGTACGGGTAAGTTGAAAGACTCAAGCGCCTCAACCCAATGCTCTGACTCGGCGTAAGCAAGCCCCTTATCGAAAATAATCTCAGGCGTCTGAGGCGCAAGCAGCAAGGCTTGATTGTAGTCTTCGACAGCGCGGCGATAATCGTTTTGCGCGGCATATACCCGGCCCCGCCTATAGAAAACCTCAGCCGATTCGGGGTTTAGTTCGATGGCTGCATTGAAATCGACCACGGCTTGACCAAAATCTGTCAGGTAGCTGCGGGCCAAACCCCGTTGAAACCGCGCATTAAAGTTACGAGGATCGAGTTCGAGGGCCTGATTGTAATCATCGATGGCCTCGGCATAATGCTGCTGTTTAAGATAGGCAAAACCGCGATACTGCAAAGCGTTGACTGTAGCAGACGGATCAAGGTTTAGCTTAAGAGCTTCCTTTAGGTCATCGATAGCCTGAGAATAATCATGCAAGGTCAAATAGGTAAGACCGCGGCGATAGTAAGCTTCAGCATATTTGGGATTTAGAGCGAGCGCCTGGCTGAAATCGTCGAGCGCTCGCTGGCGGCTATCCTTCTTGGAACTTCCCGACGGCGGATGATCGGCAAGAATCGATCCTCGCCAAAAATAAACCAATTCGTTCTCGGCGTTGAGATTTATGGCTCGGTCGAAATCCGCCAGCGCCGCCTCAAATTGGCCTTGTTGAACGTAAGCCAGGCCCCGCTGCCGGTAATTAGCTGCCTCCTGGGGATTCAATTCAATGGCCCGACTAAAATCAGCGATGGCCATAACAGGTTTGCCTCGGGCGACATAGGCCAGACCTCGCTGTTGAAACGCCTCCGCATAAGTAGGGCGCAGGGCGATCGCCCGATCATAATCCTCCAGGGCTTGCTCCACCATGTTTTGACCAGCTCGAGCCAACCCGCGCTGGAAGAATGCTACAGCGTCGTTGGGATTGAGGTGAATGGCCGTCTCAAAATCCTCCAGGGCCCGCTCATAGTCTCCCTGCCGAGCATAGGCCGAACCGCGATTATTGAAAATCGGTCCGTGATCGGGATCGAGGTCAATCGCCTGCGAGTAATCGGCGACTGCTTCGGCGTAATCGCCCAACTGAAAGTGGGCCAAACCACGTGCATTAAACAGAACCGCCTGCTGCGTCCTGGTAATTGATTTGTCTAGTTCGAGCGCCCGGCTAAAATCTTCGATGGCTTGGCCAAACTGTTTGCGCGAAAATTGGGCTAAGCCGCGGTCAATATAAAGCGGCCCCCATTCGGCGTGAAGAGCGAGTCCCCGGGTGTACGCCTCTATAGCCTTGTCTAACTCTCCCAAAGCACGATAGCAATAACCCGACCAGCTGTAAGCTGCGGCCCGCTGCTCATCATGCAGGTCGGCAGTCGTGGCGAACGCAGCCAGGACCATTTGCATCTGCTCCCAACGGCCAAACAGCCACGACCCGACCAGAGTCTGGAGATCCGAGAAAAGTGATTGGAGATTATGATTACGATCTTCTTGGTAGAGCGTGCCCGGACTCTGTTTGCTGCGAGTTACGTTTGTTTTAGGTGCTTCGGCCTCATCATTGTCCGCCGCCTTTCTACCTTCAACTTTTTTCTGCTCCGCCAGAATGGCAAGTAGGTCAAATATCAAAGGTGGGTATTCTTCCAATACCTCGAGAAAAGTAGTCTTTATAAATTTTTCGCCCGCAGGGGTTATTTCAGCCGCGAGCGTGTGACCCAGACGTTCTAAGACAAGTGACCGGTATTCAGCCTGCGCTCGATAGGTTCTCGATTTCTGCAGCTTTCCGCGCGCACCGCCGATTTTTTGGTCCAGATAGCCAATCAGGCGCTGTCTGTCAGCTGTCAGATCACTCTCAGCCTGTTCCAATAATAATTCAGCCAGATTTCTTTCCACTCTGAACTGGCCGGAAACGCTGCCGGCCCGTACCAACTGAGGCTGTCCGACCAACCACTCGAAGGCAGCTCGACCCTCCCGGCTGCCGACCAAGGTCGATAAGCGCTCCTGATCAAAGTAGCCAGCCAACGCTGCCTGTTCAAGCCAACCTAATTGTGGCTCTGAAAATAAGGCATCCAATTCCGGCAGCCGCTCTCCGGTATTAACCGGCCGTGGATGACTGCTGCTTTGGGCCACACTCAGCCATAAAGGCAGCTGCGGGAAGGTGCGGCTGCGGTCTGATCTAACCTCGGGTTGAACGGCGGTATAGTTCTTTTTTACAAAGTCGGTCACCTCGGCCGGCGAAAACGGTTCGAGCGGCAAAGATAGGATGTGGTCGGCCCACTGCCGCTGCCATCGCTCATCAGCGGCGAAGATGTCATCACGACCGGCAATTACCAAGCGTAAATCGCATTCGATCGCTTCTCGACCGTAACCGATCAGATAGGTTAATAACCAATCATCGACGACCGGATGCAGGTGCTCATAATCATCAAAAATTAAGACGATTTTGGTCGGGAGGTTATCTTGATTAGGGCCGCCCGCATCATTAAGATCGGCAATCAGGGCCTGTGTCATTAAGCCAACGGGATTGTCAAATGCCAGCATTAGGTCCGCTTCTTCCCACCCGAAATCGGCAAACTGCTGCAGGGCTACCCCAGAGTCTTGACCCACCTGGGACAGTTCGAACCGGGCCAACCCCAGCAAGACCGGGCGAAAGAAATGACGTGACAGTTGTTTAGGGTCACGGCTTCGAGCCAAGGCCTTTTCAAAAAGAATTCTTCTGTTTTCGAAAAGCCGGTCGAAGTGCGGGGTGCTAACGGGCTCACCGCCAATCTGAAGTCCATCGGCGATGGTTTGCAGCAAACGTGTTGCATCGTGTCCAAAACCGGCCCGATCATCGAGGCGACTATAAATGGTTTCAGCGGCACGATACCGTTCTATTTCGTCTAACAGGCGGGTTTTCCCCACGCCACCAGGCCCGCTGATAGCTGTAATCAAGCGCACTTCAGGGTGATTTTCGGCCCGAGCGGCATGAAGCTGATAAAGGCCGATCAGGTCCTCGCGGCCGGAGAATATCGTCTGCCCTGCTTTCGGCTGAGGCAGAGGTTTGCGTTGGGCAAAGGTCATTGATCCACCTC
>JBFGLD010000591.1:0-4610 GCA_041576335.1 Anaerolineae bacterium
GGAGTGCGCTGGCTGTCGACTGCGCCAACGGTGATGACATAGGGATCGTTGCCTGGCACGGTAATACTTTCCGCCCCCGGACCTTCATTACCGGCCGCGGCTATCACCACGATGCCGTTAGCCCAGGCTGCCTCGGCCGCCCGGTTCAACGGATCGACAAAGTAGGGTGTGGTGGCGTAGGCGCTCAGGCTCATGTTTAGAATGCGAATTCCAAAATCGTTCTTATGTTCGACCACGTATTGAATGCCTTCGATAACGTCTTCGTAGGTACCAATGCCATCATCGCCCAACACGCGAACGCTCAAAATATTGGTGTCCGGGGCAACGCCCATGGTCACCCCGGTTGCCCGGTCGGTGAAGTTGCTCCAGACGATACCGGCTACGTGGGAACCGTGGCCGTAAGCGTCACGACTTTTGAGGTGGTCAGTCCAGCAGTAGTCATCGTATTGGACGACCGAGCCATTATTCTTGGTATCATCATTTTGCCTGCATAATCCATCACCTACGAAGTCGGCCTGACCCTCAAACAGCTTGGTCACATTCTGACCGAGTTCTTTTTTGACTTCCTGCGAGAAGAACACCCCGCTGTCTAACACCGCGACCGTAATCCCGGCACCGGCAATGTGCTGACCGCTCGGCAGGACGGTCTGGTGCATGACGTCGGCCCCCACGTCGAGGGCCACCGGGTTGACCAAGTCCCACACTTTCTTGCTGTCGGTGGGCCGGACATCCGGGCGACCATCCCACTGCTCGGGCAAGCGACCCAGGGCCAGCACGTTTCGCTCGCCCACCCGTACCGTCAGGTCACCGGGGCCTGACACACTGGCCGGTTGGGTAATCTTATCGCTCACGGTGGTCCGGTAGACAATCGTTCCGTCATCCGGGCTGAGAATCAGCAAATCCTTGCCTTCACTGCCGAGGATGACATTGCCGTCATTATCCAGCACCGGACTGGCTCTGAGGGGACCTAAAGTACGGCGCTGCCAGCGCTCCGTACCGTCGGCGGTATTGACCGCGTAGATGATGTTTTCTTCAAGGGCTGCGAACACCACCGACTCGTCGTGCGACAGGAGCGGTGAAGTTTTGAAGTGACCGCCGGGCGCCCGGAACAGGAAGCGCTGGCTGCCATCCGGGTTTAAGCCATACAGGCTGCGGTCTTCGGCCGCCAGATAGAGGCTGCCGTCGCCGGCCAGGGCCGGGGCAGCCAGGATTTTACTGTTGGTCGTGAATTGGTAACGCAGCAGCCCGTCGGGCTTGACGGCAAAGAGCTGTTTCTCCTCGCCGGTCAGATAAATGGTGCCGTCCGGGCCAATTTGAGGGCTCAACTTAAACGGATCACCCCCGTTGGCGACAAAGGTCCACATTGCGGAGCCGTTGGGATCTACGGCCGAGAGGTGGCCCTTTTCCGAGACGATGTAAATCGTGCCATCCGGTCCCACGGTAGGGCTGGCTTTGACCGGGCCGTCGCCATTGATCGCAAACTGCCAGCGGAGCTGGCCCGTGGCCGGGTCGAGGGCGTAGAGGTTGCGCTTCTCGTCGCCGACGTAGAGCGTGCCGTCTGCGCCCATCGTCAGGCTGGCCAGGAATTTCTCTCTTGCGCCATCAAACGTCCAGCGGATGGAGCCGTCGGGCCACAGGGCATAAACTCGCTTACTCTCGCCGGTAATGTAAATTGTCCCGTCGGCGCCGGCAACGACGGCCGGCGACTTAAAGGGACCGCCGCCGGGCAGCGACACCCGGGCCCGCTCACTCCCATCCGCATTGGCGATCAGGATTTTGCCATTCTGCACAATAGACACAAAACCACCATCCGGTAGGTAGACGGTCGGGTTGTACTGGACATCTTCCAGCAAGTAAGAACCCTTCTTGGTTCGGACCTGGGTGACCCAGCCATCCCAGACATCGGGATCTTGGGCCGTCTGGACCCCTTTGTTCGTGACGATAGAGACGACGCCGGGCTGGGCCGCCAAGGTATCAAGCAGGTGAGCTGGCAGGGTGGCTGCCGCGGCATCAATCAGCCATAAGTCACTGCTGACCTGGCCGCCCAGGCGCTCAACGGCCTGAGCTGCGCTCTGCGAGTCGGCCGCCGTCACGATGACTGCTAAGGTTTCGGCCTCACTGGCTAACAGCGCCGGCTCGACGTAGGTGGCCTTAGGCGTCGCCGCCGGCCCCGCGTTTGGAGCTGCCAAAGCAATAAGAATAGCCAGCATGATGATGGCGATGAGGTAAGGGAGTTTTAAGCGCATGAAAGGTGCCTCCAGGGATGGTAAGGAGTTTCGGACCGTGATAATTGAGACTTATGGAATATCCGGGCGTGAGTAGTGCGTCGCGGGTAAATTTTGGACTGCTCCTCTGTAAAAGGGCCTTCGGAGAAAACTCCGTGATCAAGGCACTTAATGTTAAAAATAGATGTTACGTCTTGTGTGTCCAGCTTCGTCTATCTGCTTCATTATGACACAAACCGGCTGCGGATGATATGGGGTATTTCCCTACCACTCTCGGAAATAGTGCCCTAATTGTGACGTTGTGGAGAGAAAAATAACCTAACCAAAAAAGGCCAATCTAGCTTCCTGAGATTTTGAACCAGGCCTTATGAATGGACGCCTCGAAGCATCAACCGCCCCAGGTGTGACCACACCGCCGCAAGCGTATTTCGAGCAGCGAGTGCGGTCGTCCGCAAGTGTTGTCTCCCGGCCGGGGCTGTCCGTTGTCATCTTCATTAGGTAAGGGGGTTCCGCCAGCTGGGAACAACCATACGCCGCCGTCATGGTCTCCGGTTGGGTGACCTTTTGGTGGGCTATCAAGCTTAACCAGGTTCGCTTGCGCCGTAAGCCACGCCGAACTCGATCCGAGGTTGGCCGGCTTTGCGGCCAACATGATGACCAGTGCACCCAGGAGCAAGGTGAGCGTAAGCAAGCAGCTTAGTGAGTTGAGTTTGGGCTTCATCGGTGGTGACCCTGAACTTGAGGTAACCCTGGCCTAACGTGATGTCTAAGCCGGGGCTGCTCTCCGGCTCCTAAAATGGCTTATTAACCGTGATCGTCGTGCCGTTACTATCGCCGTCGGGATCGGTGTTGTCGACTGCTTGATAGGTGTAAACGAGGACTTCTTCGTGGGTCACGCCATCCACATTGATCGAGATGCTGCTCACCTCGATCAGCTTAAATTTATCACTGGTCAGGCTGCACCGGCCGCTGCTGCCGGTGGTGCAGTTGACCGCCTTGCCGTTACCCCAGGTCCCTAAAACTTTCGCGTTTGCCACAGGACTCTGATTGGCGTCAAGCACGGAAATCGTCACCGTCGCTCGCCACTCGCTGCCGTCGTCGAGAGCACTGCTTCCGTCAAGGTCGGCCACTCGGATCGGTGTTGGGCTGGGTTTATTGACGGTAATGGCAGTCCCATTGCTGTCCCCGTCGGGGTCGGCGTTGCCCGCGGCTTGGTAGCTGTAGAGGAGGACCTGATCGTGGGTGACGTTAACCACAGTAAAGGCAATCGTTCCGACTTGAGCGGCCTCAAATTCATTGCTCGTCAGGCTGCACCGGCCGGTGGCGTCGGTCGTGCAATCCTTCGCGTCGCCGTAGCTCCAGAGGCCAAACACCTTAGCCGCCGCGACCGGGTTTTGGTTAGCGTCGAGCACGGTGATGGTGACCGTGGTGCGCCACTTGGATTTATCAGCTATTAATGCCCCGTCCAAATCGGCCACGGAAATTGAATGCGGCTCCGGCTTGTTGACTAAGATGGTCGTACCGTTGCTGTCACCGTCCGGGTCACTATTGCCAAGCACCCGGTAATTGAGTGTATCATGGGTGATGTTGTCCACGGTGAAGGCAATAACGCTGACTTGATTTGCTTCAAATTCGTTGCTGACCAGGCTGCACCGGCCGCTGCTGTCGGTGGTGCAGTCCTTGACACTGCCATAGCTCCAGGTGCCAAAGACCTTGGCTTGGGCCACCGGGTTCTGGTTGTGGTCATGCACGGTGATGGTGACGGTGGTACGCCAGTTGCTCTTGTTGGCGGTATTAACCATATCCAGGTCTGCCACGTGCAGGCCGGGTTGGATGTTTACAGGAGTTGGCTCCGGCGTCGGTTCCGGCGTTACCTCTGCCGTGGGTTCAGGTGTTGCTTGGTTACCCGGATCAACTGCCGGCGCCTGGGTTGGTTCAGGTGTCGGCTCTTGGGTTGGTTCGGGAATAATCTCTTTTGGAAGTTCGATTGTGGCTGCAGGTAACGTCTCATCCTTCGGCTCTTTGACCTTAATTGACCGGCCGTAAGGATTCCCCTCAAGGTCGAAATTGCGGTGGGGGTTGAAAGCTAGGATGTCGTGGGTCACCGCTTCGACCGTAAAGGTCGTATCACCTTTGTCAATCGGATCGCTGGTCACCTGGCACTGGCCGTTGCCGTCGGTGGCGCAGCTTGTCTGGCCGCTGCCGTTTTTCCAGGAACCGGCGACGGTGGCATTCGGCACCCGGCCATCGTCGGCGTCAATCACAGTGATGGTAACCGTGGTATACCAAGTATCGCTCTTCTTGTAAGCCGCGGCCTCCAGACCGCCAACATACATCGGACCCCAGCTGTCGTCGATCCATTGGGTCACCCCGACGCTGCTGCCC
>JBFGLD010000592.1:0-4609 GCA_041576335.1 Anaerolineae bacterium
CCGCTGCTGGAATGCCGGATCGCGTTCGCGAGCAGGTTGAACAGTACGCGTTCGAGACGTTCGGTTTCCCCTACAACTTTGAGGGACGATGCCTCGTCATCGATCTTAACTTCGATCGTTACTCCTTTCAGCTTTGCCGTAGCCGTGAGGGAAGCGGGCGCGCATCTGCTCAGGGGCGGGGCGTTTAAACCTCGCACCTCTCCCTACAGTTTTCAGGGATTGGGTGAAGAAGGACTCAAGATTTTGGCCGCAGTTCGCGCGGAAACGGGCTTGCATATTGTCACCGAAGTGATGGCCCCCGAGCAGGTCGGCATGGTGGCCAAATACGCCGATGTGTTACAAATTGGAACGCGCAATATGCAAAACTACGCTCTCTTAAACGCAGTCGGTAAAACCAATATTCCGGTTTTGCTAAAACGGGGTTTGATGAGTACGATTGAAGAACTGCTCATGAGCGCCGAATATATCATGTCAAATGGCAATCACAACGTGATCCTGTGCGAACGAGGTATACGCACGTTCGAAAAATATACCCGCAATACGCTGGACATCAACGCCGTACCGGTTCTGAAAGAGTTGACCCATTTACCGGTCGTGGTTGATCCCAGCCATGCCACGGGCAGATGGACCTTGGTTAAAGCGGCCAGTAGAGCGGCTGTTGCCGCAGGGTGTGACGGGCTCCTTATCGAAGTGCACCCCAATCCTGCCGAAGCCGCCAGCGATGGAGAGCAATCCCTTAAGTTTCACCGTTACGCCGAACTCGTCGCAGAAACAAGGAGGGTGGCCGAGGCAGTGGGGCGAACAATCTAGGAGGTGCATTTTCGAGCCTGAATTTACCTTAAAGGATGCTTGTGTTACCGTCGTTGGATTAGGTTTGATGGGTGGCTCACTGGCAATGGCTCTCAAAGAGCGGTCGCTATGCCGCGAAGTTGTCGCCCTAGTGCGGCGGCGTGAAGCTGCTCGTGAAGCGGAGACGCTCGGGGTGGTCAACCGGGCTACGACTGAGCCGGCCGTGGCGTTGCGCCAGGCCGACCTGGTGATCTTTTCCACGCCGGTCCGGGTGATCATTCGCCAAATGCAGGCTTATGTTCCGTTGTACAAGCCGGGGGCTGTCATCACCGATATGGGCAGTACGAAGCAAGAAATCGTTGCGACCATGGCAGCCCTACCCGACCGGGTCTACCCAATAGGGTCTCATCCGATGTGTGGGAAGGAGCAATCTGGTTTGGCTGTTGCTGAAGCGCGTCTTTTTGAGCGGGCTCCCTGGATCTTAACCCCATTGCCGAAGACTCCCCCCGCGGTTGTTCGCCTGGTCCAAGAGCTGGCTGTGGCTGTCGGCGCTAAACCACGGGTGTTGGCTGCCGACCGACACGATATGTTGGTCGCGGCCATCAGCCATCTGCCTTATTCTCTGGCAACCGTGCTGGTATTAGCTGCCAAACAGGTTGCTGAAGATGACCCAACCGTGTGGGAAGTGGCTGCTTCCGGGTTTAGGGATACATCCCGCGTCGCCGCATCTGATGTGACAATGATGCTTGATATACTGCTAACCAACCGGGCCCCGGTCGATAAGATGCTGGCGCTGGCCCGCTCTCAGCTAGACCAACTGGCCCAAGCTCTGGCATCTGAGGATGAAAGCGTATTGCGAGCGATGCTGGAGCAAGCGGCAGCGCAGCGGGATTATTTATATCGAGATCGAAAAGATTGAACCTTGAAACTTATCGTCCGTCCAGCCAATCGTCTGCACGGTACCGTAACTTTACCCGGCGACAAATCGATTTCCCATCGGGCATTGATATTCGGGGCGGTGGCCGAAGGCGTAACAAAAGCTTATAATTGGCTCAACGCCGGTGTTACCGAGCGAATGGTAGATTGTATTCGCAGGTTGGGAGTCCGGGTTGACGTCGAACCGGTCGGCCTAGGCCGGGCAACTCTGACTGTTTACGGAAAGGGGCAATCCGGGCTTACAGCGCCGCAGGCAGCCTTATTTTGTGGTGGTTCGACTACCACTATGCGGCTGCTGATGGGCTTGTTGGCAGCGCAGCCGTTTTCGGCGACCCTCGACGGGCACGAAGGTCT
The DNA here is from genome assembly GCA_041576335.1 of Anaerolineae bacterium. Lineage (GTDB taxonomy): Bacteria > Chloroflexota > Anaerolineae > 4572-78 > J111 > JANQQF01. The sequence continues at coordinate 2,080 of JBFGLD010000592.1, forward strand.
TCGTCGTCGCCCAATGGAGCGGATTGCCCGGCCGCTGCGGCAAATGGGCGCGCTGGTTGATACGACGGCGGGCCATGCTCCGGTGACCGTTACGGGCCAGCGCTTAACCGGTATTGACTATGAAATGCCGGTGGCCAGTGCCCAACTGCAAACGGCGCTCTTGCTGGCCGCCCTGGGGGCCGAGGGGAAGATGAGAATTCGCCAACCCGGGCCCGCTCGAGATCACACCTTGCGGATGCTGCGGAGCCAGCAGGCTCGGATTCACGAAGCTAGCGGGGTAATCACCTTTAGGCCTGAAAACCATAATTTACAACCCCTCAACTTTACCGTACCGGGAGATATGTCATCGGCTGCGTTTTTGATGACGGCAGCCCTAATTGTGCCGGATAGCCAGGTTGACCTTGTTGGGGCTAATACCAACTATACCCGCACCGGTTTGATGGAAATTTTGAAGGCGATGGGCGGGCACATAGAGACGAGTTCTGAGCACGTTGAAGCAAGCGAGCCGGTGGCTAATTTAACCGTACAGGCCAGTGCCTTACAGGGCAGGGAGGTCGGCGGCGAAATCGTGGTACGCATGATCGATGAATTCCCCATTTTTACCGTTGCGGCGCTGCACGCAACCGGCAAAACTATTGTCCGCGATGCGGCCGAGCTTCGGAAAAAGGAGAGCGACCGAATTGAGGTTGTGGTGCAGGAGTTTCGGAGATTGGGTGCGGACATCACCCCACACCCCGACGGATTTGAAATACATGGCCCCCAGACATTGACGGGCACCACGGTGCACAGCCGCCGCGATCACCGGCTGGCAATGTCGTTAGCGATTGCCGGCTTAGCGGCCGGCGGAAAAACAGTTATCGAGGAAGCCCAAGAGCTGAACGAAAGTTTCCCCAGCTTTGTCGACACCTTGCAGAGCTTGGGAGCAGACGTAAGGTGGGTCGATTAAGTGCGCCAGATTCTATAGGACAATTGTGAGTTGGGGATCTTGACTCTGAATTGGGCGAACACATGATGAAAATCCAACCGATTACAGGAAGAACTTCGTTGGTTGGGCTGATAGGTTGGCCGGTAGCCCGCAGCCTCAGCCCAACTATGTACAATGCCGCTTTTGCCGAGTTAGGTATTGACTGGGCCTACGTCCCGCTGCCAGTCCATCCCAAAGAGGTACAGCAGGCCCTGAAAGGGCTCATGGCACTCAATTTTGTGGGGGCCAATGTTACCGTTCCTCATAAACAAGCCGTAATGCGCTACTTAGATGAGCTTAGTGATGCCTCACTAATTACCGGGGCAGTCAATACAATTCACCTTAAAGACGGAAAATTTTATGGCCATAATACTGATGCAAGCGGATTTCTGAATGCCCTCAAAGAGAGTGATTGTGATCCGAGTGGGCTGCGGGTCGCCGTTCTAGGGGCAGGCGGCGCCGCCCGAGCTGTCGTCTATTCCCTGGCACAGGCCGAAGCCGCCTCTATTGTCGTATTTAATCGCACGGCTGAACGGGCTGCGTTTTTGGTCGATGACCTGGCTGAAGCGTTTCCAGACAGCAAATTAGGGTTTGAATTACTCACCGTCGAGGCGTTGGCGGGGCTTAATAACAGTGTCGATTTAGTCGTGAATACAACGTCAGTCGGCATGTACCCCGATGTTGACGAGTCGCCCTGGCCGGCGGAAGTGGCTATTCCCGACAATGCCGTCTTTAATGACCTCGTTTATAATCCGCCCGAAACTGTTTTTTTGGCCGCCGCCCGAACCGCCGGGGGCAAATCGATCGACGGCCTGGGCATGCTAGTCCATCAAGGCGCATTTGCTTTTGAAACATGGACCGGGCAACAGGCACCGATCGAGGTCATGCGCCAGGCTTGTTTAGACAGTCTCAGAGCGAATCAGTCTGCCAGGCGGTAGGAAAGTTATAGAATGAGCCACATCAATAGGTAATTAACATGGAAATCTTAGGCGGTCCTCTCTTTGGTGTAGCCGGAGCCGGTGAGTCGCACGGCCCGGCTGTGACCACGATTGTGTTTGGATGTCCCCCTGGCCTGCCCATCCGCCGCGGTGACGTTCAGCAATATCTCGACCGGCGACGACCCGGCAGCAACAAACACGGTACACCGCGCCATGAGGCCGATAAGGTCGTCTTTCTCAGCGGGCTTTATGCCGAAGGCGCGTATGATACGCTTCTGGCCGGTCCTGCCGTTCAGGTGCATGAAGATCAGACCGTGTATCAAACCGAGACGTATGAAGAAGGGTTTTCGACCGGCGAGCCGATCGCGGCCGTCGTGCTGTCAACGTCCAAAAAATCTCGGCATTACGACCAATTCGCCGGCCCGATGGGCGAGGTGCGACCAGGCCACACCGACCTGGTTAAGTATTACAAATCAAAGGGATTCGTCGATATTCGCGGAGGTGGACGATCCAGCTATCGCTCTACTATTTCTGATGTCATCGGCGGTTCCATTGCCCGCATTTTTCTCAAAGCAAATTTCGATACAGTTATCCTGTCGTCCATCTGCCAGGTCGGACCGCTGCACAG
>JBFGLD010000593.1:0-4609 GCA_041576335.1 Anaerolineae bacterium
ATGATTTTCGCAACGACCGGATCGATGCCGGCGAAGTTGGCGCCGGCCACAGTGTCACAGCTTTGTACGAGATTAAATTCCACGACGAAGTCGATATGGCAAAGGCCGATACCGCCTTGACCCTTTACATTCGCTATCAAGACGTCGACTCCGGCCAGGTCGTCGAACTGTCCCGACCCCTGGCCCGAGGTGAGTTCGTGACGAACCTTGCCCATACCTCCCCGGAGTTTCGCCTCATCGCTGCAGTGGCCGAGTATGCCGAAATTCTGCGAGGCAGCTACTGGGCTCAGGAGAGCAGCTTTACTGACGTTCGATTTCTGGCCAACACGGTTGGGTCAACCTTTGCCAATGATGACGACGTGGCAGAGTTTTTGAGCCTGCTCGACCGCGCTGTGGCCATGGCCGAGGTTGAGCTAAAACCCTGACGCCCCGGCGACCCTTCGCCGGGTAGGGGCAAGGCAACTTAGGGCATACTGTATGTGCTCTGCGCAGGTTAATGCAAGTTGCCTTGCCCCTAACGTACGTTCCGGAGCTACGAAGAATGGACGCATACCAGCAAAACCGGCACGTCAGTGCCGTGCAGTACCGTTTCGGCTACACTGCCTTCGGTCCAGCGTCGTAAGCCACCGCGCCCGTGAGTAGCCATTACGATGAGATCGACCGAATGCCGGCGAGCATAATCGACGATCGTTTGGGCCGGAGAGCCCACGTCCGCCTCGAGCCGAACCGCAATTTCACCAACACCCATTCGCACACATACGTCTGCCAGATACTGCTGAGCCTGCGCTTTATACTCGTCTTCCTTTTTGGCGATATAAGGGGGGTCGAAGACGTCGGGATCGAGACTGTACTCCATAGGAACGATGACCTGCAGGAGGGTAACCTGGGCTTGACTCAGTTGAGCCAGAGAAAATGCGTCTACCAGGGCCTGCTCTGCAAAGTCGGTGCCATCTAACGGCACCAGAATGTGTTTGTATTTTTTTCTCATAACCATTCTCTGCTGTCTTGCCCACAGATACCATTATCTAATTTCAGTATAAATTAAATTCTTTGCTGATGCGCCCGCTATCTGGAGAGCTACCGGACTGGCTAGATGGCTAGTCTTTACCCTGGTCAGGTGACCAAGTCTTGCCGGGGTTATCGTTTCGACACCCCTAATCCCTAACCCCTTAACCCTATTTTCAACGGAGTTCGACCGAGCCGGGGCTCAGCAACGAAAAAGAAAAATTGGGGGGAACTACCCCCTCGCGAAGCATCCAGCTCTGCTGGGCCAGCCCCCCGGCCTGCGGCACTATTTTCAAGGGAGTATCTTGATTCGTTCTAAGCCAGGCGCCAACTGCCCTACCACGCCTGCGTGTTTTTTGTAACATGGGTCATTGTCCTAAAAAGCTGCTTCTATGCTATACTGAGGCCAATTTCTCAAGTCTGCAGAGAGGTGAAATTTTTGACGCACAACCTACAGCGTGACAATGTGCCTCCCGGGCCGCGGACTCCCGCCCTGACCAACGTCGAAGACGTGGAGCACCCATCACCTCGCGCGGCAAAATCGCTCGGAAATCTGGTGAGCCGTTTCTTGCTTCTCCTCGTCGGGCTGTGTGTTCCGCTCCTGTTTCTGGAAGTTGGGGTGCGGCTGGTCAAGTTGGCTCCTTCACCTGAACCAAACCCGGCTATTTGGCGGCCTCATCCGCTCTTTGGCTGGGGCCACATTCCCTATAGCGGCGGTATCTTCCACAGTGACTTTAACGAATTTGAGGCCGAAGTGCGCATTAATGCCCGTGGTCTGCGCGACCGGGAGATTGGCTACGATAATCCGACCGGGGCTGTTCGCATCTTGTCGCTGGCCGACTCCTTTGGCGAGGCCCTGCAGGTTAACCTGGAGGAGACTTATCACAAACAGCTCGAAACGCTGCTCGCCAAGTCCCTGGGCCGGCCGGTTGAGGTAATCAATGCCGCCGTAGGCGGCTGGGGCACGGACCAAGAGGCTATTTTTTATGTCGCCGAAGGCTTTCGCTACGAGCCGGACATCGTTCTGCTCGCTTTCTTCATCCGAAACGATGCGGTCAACAGTTACGGTCCCTTGGAGATTGCCCGCAACGGGGGTAGCCAGCAGAAAGAGTTCTTTAGCCTATCTCCGCAGGGGGAGTTAATTCCACCGCCGGTACAAGAGAAACCGGTAACGGCGACGGCGGCCGGCCCGGACTTTCACCCTGAACGAGCGAACGATGAAAAGGGACCGCCTCTACTCCCGGTCTCGGATGCGCTCTGGCGAACGTCGGCCCTCTACCGTTTTATGACGCCCTACCTGCGCGATGTTCCCGCGCTGCTGCAGAGCCTGGGTCCCAGCGGTATTTTGGGCGGTGAAGCGGTGGTCCGAGCCCAGCATCCGGCCGTCCCGATTCCTTTCTTGATCTACCAATTTCCATCCGACGAGCGGTTTGAGGCGGCCTGGCGCCTGACCGAAGCTATTATTACCCGGCTGCGGGTTGAGGTCGAACAACGGGGGTCGAAACTGGTAGTCGTGATCGTTGGCGCGCCTGAGCAGCTTGATTCGTCACAACTTGAGATGATATTTGCCGGCCAACCCCAGCTCAACTGGGATGTGGATGCTCCTAATCAGCGTCTGGGCGGTTACCTTAGCGCTCAGGAAATTGCTTATCTCGATCTCTTGCCCATTTTTCGGCAGGCTGCCGGCCGGCCCAATGCCCCTTTGCTTCACTTTCGTCACGATCAGCATTGGACACCCGCCGGTCACCGGCTCGCCGCCACGGCCATCGCCGAATTTTTGCTGGCGGAATTTGAGCAGGAATTACGGTGAAGATTTGACACGGTGGAGCGTTGTTATGGCGCTGAATAGGAAAATGTTTCGTTTCACGCCTCACGTTTTACCTTACCGGGTCTATATTGTATAATTTTCCTGTAAAACCGTTGGAAATCCAATAAATCATAAGTTGAATACGAATGGATCAAGCTCACATCCGAAATTTTTGTATTATTGCCCATATCGATCACGGCAAAAGCACTCTGGCCGACCGGCTGTTACAGAGTACAGGTACGATCTCCGAACGGGAGATGCAGGAACAAGTCCTCGACGGCATGGATTTGGAACGGGAAAAGGGCGTAACGATCAAGGCCTCGGCGGTGAGAATGCAATATACGTCCGCTCAAGGCGATACCTATCAATTAAATTTGATTGATACGCCCGGCCATGTCGATTTTACTTACGAAGTCAGCCGGGCAATTGCTGCCTGCGAAGGTGCCATCTTAGTTGTTGATGCCACGCAGGGTGTCGAAGCCCAAACCCTGGCCAACCTATACCTGGCCCTGGATTACAACTTGGAAATTGTGCCCGTTGTCAACAAAATCGATTTACAGTCGGCCCGGCCGGATGAAGTGGCCCAGGAAATTGAGGACTTAATCGGCATTGATGCGCTTGACGTGCTGCCGGTAAGCGCAAAAACCGGCGACGGGGTTGACACGCTGCTGGAGAAGTTGGTCGAGCGTATTTCTCCGCCCACCGGTAAGCCGGATGCGCCGCTCCGGGCCTTGATTTTTGACAGCCATTACGATCCCTTTAAGGGTGTGATCGCCTATATTCGGGTGGTTGATGGCGGCGTCAAAAAAGGGGAGCGTTTGCATCTTATGGCCACCGGACGCGATGTTGATCCCCTGGAGTTCGGCATCTTTAGGCCGGGCATGCAGCCCATCGACCAGTTGCAAGCCGGTGAAGTAGGCTACGTTGCCACCGGCCTAAAAACAATTCGCAATGTACGGGTGGGCGATACGATCGTCCTGCGTTCTGCTAACGGGTCAAGCGGAGCGGTCAAACCTCTGCCGGGCTACAAGCCGGTTAAACCCATGGTCTTTGCGGGTTTTTATCCTACCGAGGCCGAAGATTACAATCTCCTCAAAGACGCCTTAGAAAAATTACAGCTCAACGACGCATCACTCGTTTACGAGCCGGAAACCAGCCAGGCTTTGGGCTTCGGTTTTCGGGTCGGATTTCTGGGTTTGTTCCATATGGAAATTATCCAGGAGCGGCTTGAGCGAGAGTATGATCTGGATTTGCTGGCCACGGCGCCCAGTGTGAAATATGAAATTGTGAAGACCGATGGCGAAGTGATCGAGATTGACAATCCGGCCGATATGCCGGAGTCAACCTTGATCGAAACCGTTTCGGAACCGTGGATGAAAATCAGTGTATTCACCCCAGCTGATTATATCGGTGCCATTATGGAAATCACTACTCGCCGGCGCGGTGAATTTATTAAGATGGAATATTTGGACGAAAAGCGGGTACTTATGGAGTATTATCTGCCCCTTTCGGAAATGGTGGTCGATTACTACGACCAACTCAAAAGCGTGACTCGCGGTTATGCTTCGCTCGATTATCATTTTGAGGGGTTTCGTCCGGGTGATCTGGTCAAGTTGGATATTTTGGTCAATGAGGAGCCGGTCGACGCCCTCAGCATCATCGTTCATCGGGATCAAAGTTACGTGCGCGGTCAGAAGCTTGTCAGCAAATTGAAAGAAGTCATTCCTCGCCAGCTGTTTGCAGTCCCGATTCAAGCGGCCCTGGGCAAGAAGGTAATCAGCCGGGCCAACGTTAAGG
>JBFGLD010000594.1:0-4608 GCA_041576335.1 Anaerolineae bacterium
GATTAACAAAAAAGATGTAACTTTAATTTAAAGTCACCATCAATGGTTTCAGTTACAGCATATAAAGGGAGTGTTAGAATGAAACTAGAGCGATATTAGAGAAATGTTAGAATTGGTACCACGAATGGTTGTTATTTCTGAACCGGCTCAAAAACCCTGAGGGTCTATCGAAACCTTCAGGGTTAGCCACTTCAATCGCCCAGCAAAGGCTCAAGGTATTTATTTACGAGCCAGCTGCTGGCCTCAAAAAAGGCATAGGTGCGCCGGAAGGGAGCGTAGGGTATGGAGCGAACCGATGTAACCTCGATTTGATAAATAATCTGCTCTATCTCTTCAATTCTTGCCAGCAAATCGCCGGGCAGCACCGGTGCGGTGACGTCACCATAAGTAGGCTGAGGCTGCGGAAACGTAATGGCTTCAGCCGGCAAGCCTGGTAAAACAGCCAACGCTACCAGCGCATGGTTGTAAGCAACCAACTGATCGTCAAGGATCTCGATCTGGCTGCTGGGGGCCAGGACCAGGTTCATCTCTTGCAGCCAGTTCCAATCGAGCAATATGTGCTGAACCAGTGCTCTCAATTCAGACAAAGAAATATGGGGCGATGTGCGTTGGCTCAAAATGAAGCCTTCCCGCACATCGCCGATGTGTTCCAGAGTGTCGGCCAGCTGGCCCGACCGGCTGCCAATCCGCCGGCGGTCAGACCGGCTACTATCCCGGAGCATCACTGCCAGGGACTGCCGGGTGGACTCAGCGATGCGAGCCAGTCCACGCAAGGCATCACGAGTGGCTCTTAAGTCTTGGATCCCGGTCATCGCTCTTTTGGGCTTAGTGATGATGTATTAATATTCTGGCGGCATAGCCGGCGCTGCCGGTTTTTCAGGTTCCGGTGCGTCCGTAATCAAAGCCTCTGTGGTCAGGATCATCGCGGCGATAGAGGCGGCATTTGCCAGGGCGCCGCGGGTCACTTTGGCCGGATCGATGATACCGGCTTTGACCATGTCAACGTATTCATCCGTCATGATGTTGTAGCCAACCTTGTTATTCTTCTTTTCCTGCTGTTGGCGGCGTACTTCTTGAACAATTACCGAGCCATCTAACCCCGCATTCCGGGCGATGCCGCGCATCGGTTCTTCAAGTGCCCGGCGGACGATACTTATGCCGGTTTGCTCCTCGGGATTATCAGCCTTAACCTTATCCAGTACGGACATTACGTTGAGTAGGGCCACCCCACCACCCGGCACGATACCTTCTTCTACGGCGGCACGGGTTGCACTCAAGGCGTCCTCCACCCGGTGCTTTTTCTCCTTCAACTCGGTTTCGGTGGCGGCGCCAACCCCGATAACTGCGACACCACCGGCCAACTTAGCCAGCCGCTCTTGCAGCTTTTCACGATCATAATCCGAGGTGGTATTCTCAATTTCAGCCTTGATCTGATTGATGCGTCCCTTGATGGCTTCCTCTGAGCCTTTGCCGCCGACGATGGTTGTGTCGTCTTTGGTGGAAACCACTTTGTCACATTGCCCGAGATCGGCCAGGGTCGCGCTATCCAATTTGCGCCCTGTTTCTTCGCTGATGACGGTCCCGCCGGTCAGGATGGCGAGGTCTTGCAGCATCGCCTTGCGCCGGTCGCCGAAGCCGGGCGCTTTCACGGCTAGTACGTTGAAGGTGCCCCGCAGCTTGTTCAAAACGAGGGTAGCCAGCGCCTCACCATCAACGTCCTCCGCGATGAGCAGTAAGCTGCGCTTGCCAGTTTGGACCAACTTTTCCAGAATAGGAACCAGATCGCTCGCAGCAGAAATTTTCTTGTCGTGAATTAGCACATAGGGTTCTTCCAGTACGGCCTGCATCGCCTCTTGATTGCTGATGAAGTAGGGGGAAATGTAGCCCCGGTCAAACTGCATGCCTTCCACATACTCCGTTTCAAAGGCCAAGCCTTTGCTCTCTTCAACGGTAATGACGCCGTCTTTACCAACTTTCGACATGACCTCGGCAATCAGCTCACCAATCTCACGATCCTGAGCCGAGATTGAAGCTACATTCGCGATCTCCTCTTTCGTATCGATCGAGATGGCCATATCTTGGATCGCTTTAGTGAGTGCGCCCGTCGCCATTTCAATCCCGCGCTTGAGGAGCATGGGGTTAGAACCGGCCGCTACGTTTCTTAACCCTTCATTAACGATAGTATGGGCCAAAACTGTTGCGGTTGTGGTGCCGTCACCGGCAATGTCGTTAGTCTTGGTGGCTGCCTCTTTGAGTAGTTGGGCGCCCATGTTTTGATACTTTTCCTCAAGTTCAATTTCCTTGGCTACAGTTACGCCGTCGTGGGTCACGGTCGGCGCGCCCCATTTTTTATCCAGAGCAACATTGCGCCCTTTGGGACCGAGAGTCGTCGCGACCGCTTTGGCCAGGGTATCAATCCCCGTTTTTAAATGTCGCCGTGCTTCATCCTGAAAAACAAGCTGTTTTGCCATGAGTTTTCCTCCTAATAAACGTATCTGTCACATAAATGTTGGTTATGTATAACCCATCTAGCGATGAGCAGAACGTAGAAATCGTCGATTACTTGCCAATGGCTTCATGATTAATCTTTCGGCTTACGTTTGACGTTTTCTTGCTCATGCTATTGATTTACCAGAGTGCGCTTGAATTCGTAATACGCTAATCTTCTATGACCGCCAAAATGTCGCTCTCGCGCATGATGAGGTTTTTTGTCCCATTCTGCTTGAATTCGGTACCGGCGTACTTGGCAAACAGAACACGGTCACCAACTTTTACATCTAGCGGTTGGTACTCCCCTTTCTCGTCGCGCGCACCGGGTCCGACGGCCAAAACTCTACCCTGCATCGGTTTTTCTTTGGCGGTTTCAGGCAGGATAATCCCCGACGCGGTTTTTTCTTCCTGCTCAATGGGTTCGACCCAAACCCGATCATTCAGTGGGCGCAATTTAGAAAACGACATCATTTAACCTCCTTGTTTTTCCATATTGATTGTGGTTTAATTTTGCGTTACTCCGAGGGATGGCAGTCACCGTCAGGCGCTGGTGGCACCTGCGAAAAGAAACGGTCAGGGCATCGGCCCAACCTGTACGGTTGGCGCATTGCTTTTTACACCGTTTATGCCGACCTGAGTGCTAAGACTGCAACGCAGCCAACGGTCACAATAAGAAAAAATTGTTAGAATCTCGTTAACGAATTATTAGAGTTTTGTTAGAATTTTGCCGTGACGGTTAGTCCCCTTTAGGTGATACCGATTATCATTTGTGCAAACGACAATACCGACTGCTCAACCCATGGCCAGGCCTCCTGGCTGGGGTCGAGCAGCTGGTGGCCCGCCACCACCTCGGCATAGTTGACGGGCCCCGGCAGGCGCTGTAGTAAACTGCGCGTGTGCTGGGGATGAACCACTTCATCTTTGGTTCCTTGTACAACGAGGCAAGATGTGGTAATCTTGTCGGCGAGCCGGTAGGCGACCTGACCCAGCTGATTGAGCTCTCCGAAAATCCGAGTTGGTACGCGGATTTCACGTAGCGTCTGTTGCGTTTCAGGGTCGTCCAAGTCGAGCCCGCCGAGAAAATTGGCGATGTTTTGGCGGACTTGGGGATCGGAAAAATCTACTTTTTTAAACGGGCTTACGGCGCGGATGAACGGTTTAAGTAGAAATCCAATGAGGCGCTGCCACTTCGTACCCAACTGCCGAAACGGGGCAATCAATATTAACCCCGCGGGTGATTGGGCAGTTGCTACCTGTAAGGCCAAAGCTGCTCCCATCGAGTACCCCACCAGCAGCACCGGATGATGAGATCGCTGCAAATCGACCAGGGCATCTTGAACAGCAGTAAGCCATTCCGAAGGATGCCGCTCCGGAAGGGTCTCAATGTCAGGGCCGAATCCCGGTAAGAGTAAACCGCGAACTGTCCATCCCGTTTGGTGCAATGACCTGGCCAGAGGTCGCATTTCGGCCGGCGTGCCCGGAAAGCCGTGGATGAGCAGGGCTGCCCGCTCTCTTTGGGGCCAATAAAATGATTTGTGTTCTTCACCACTGAATGGCTGTAGAAGTTTCAACGTTGCCTATCCCTTACAAAAGCTGCCTGAGCCAGACGATTGCTCGCAATTATTTCTTCCAGGCGCTGTTGGCTTCGAACGGCCACAACCAAAATGAGCCCAAGTGTAACTAATGTATTGGTTAAAGCAAAAAATAGAAGCTCTTCAAGCGGCAGAATTCCCGCCAAGTTGATTCCTATTGAAAGATCTGGATTGATTGTCCAGGTGCCACTGCTTATGGCCAGCGCATCTGCCGCGCTGAAGTAAAGCGTTGTAGGCACGATACCCAAGAACAGCAGACGGCGGTAACGCCACAGTATATCAGCTCCAAAAGCGAGTTGGAGCATTATCGGCAGCAAAGCCCAGCTGAGTTGGAGGCCCAAATAGGTGCCAGGCCGCCAACCAACCACCAGAATCATGATCGACCCCAGCCAAACGAAAACTACGACCAGGCTCGACACCCGGCGCAGCGCAGGGCAGCTTGAGGCAATGCTGCTCGCCGGGGTCCACCGCCGGGCCCAGTACAGGATCCACAAACCGGTGAGAAGCGTTTGAGTTATGAAGAAGA
>JBFGLD010000595.1:0-4605 GCA_041576335.1 Anaerolineae bacterium
GCTGTTATGGTGGGCCACATCGCCGACACAGTAGGCCGGAATGCAGCAGAGGTTGGCCGGATGCACGCCTTTGTTCAAAGCAGCCTTGAGCGTTGGCTTCATGCGTTCTTTGTATTGGCTCATGTAGGCGGCAGTGTCGAAAGAAGTGTGACCCCCATGACCACCCAGGTTGTGGCCGAGCATCAACTTAGTTTGGGCGGCCGAGGGCGTGTCATAGAGCATTTGTAACGTGGCAATCTCGGCATCAAGCGCTTCATCCAGCGTCAGGCCGCTTTCGACCGAGCCCTTGAAGGCTGCACCCAAACCATAGGACGTGTTCATGCCAAATGATTTGGCGGCCAGGATGGTTTTCTTGTGATCTTTGGGGATGTCCAATTTGGCCAGGATACGATTGACCACGTTAGCGGTCGAGCCGGGGCTGGGGGCAAAGTCGACCACGCAGGTGGGACCATACACACCGCCATACAGGCGGGCGCACTCGCGCCCAATCAAAGCCCGGTTTTGGGCAATCGCATCGATAAACTTCTCAACCGAGGCCCGAAAGTCTGGTTGTTCGTCATAGAGAAACTCGAGAATCGGCGGGGTTTGATAGTGTTCCACAAAGGGATCGTCTTCGGGGCGCACTGGCCCATCATTGGTCAGATCCAGCAGGATTTCATAGTGGGCATTCACCGAGTCAACATGCAGGGCAATGACTTCGGGCATCTCATTACCGACCGCTTTCATGCCGTTGACCGCATCGACGTAAGCCTTGGCATCGCTTAGCTTAAATTGTGTTCCGGCCTTGGACTTGATGTTTTTGATATCTGCTTTGAGCGCAGCCATTGCTTGGCCAACCATTGCTTCGTATACAGCTTGACTAGACATTAGGTAAAGCTCCTTTCTTTCTTAGAACATTTGTTTCTTCTTTGAGCGGTGTTGAGGCATCTTTACCTCAGACAGCTTTGACCAAAAGATTACAAGATGCAGCTGATGCGCCGCAAAAATGCAAGTCTCTAATATGCTTACCTCCTTTTCTGAAGTTTATTCACAACCAAATTTCTACCAAAAGAAAGATAATGTCAAATTGGATTTGCCTGAATCAGCAACAGTGTTAAAATATGACAATGATCAACAGATGAGGTGACAAATATCACTTGTGGTTTAGTGTAATTTGGATTACCCTGGTTAGGGAGGGGTCTAGGTTTCCTCTCTAAACTGGTCTTGGTAAAGGCAGAGAAACAACCAAGTTTCAATTTTCTTGCTGCACCTCCGAGCGACGGTGACGATATTTTGGGGCACACCGTTGTGACAATATCTATTATCAAAGTGGAAGTTTGCTTGTTCTCGCTCAAAACTCATTATTTAGCTTGAGGGAGTAACCAAGGAGCAACATCTGGTGCTGCTGAGATGCATTCCGGCAGCCCCCAATTCCTTCCTCCGAAAAAGAGCTGTCGTTAAACATGTCAAATGGATTTGATCATTATCCCCAACTATAAAGTATAACTCGCTGCCCTTTCCAAACTCTTTCCAATCTCTTACCAAACTCCTGGAATAGGATAGATGGATATTGAGGGAAGAATCAATGGCGTATCTCTTCCGCCTTCAATTGCTGGGTTCGCTACAAGTAGAACGAGCTGGAGAAGCCGTGCGGGGCTTTAAATCCCGTAAAGCCTTGGCGTTATTAGCTTACCTGGCGACTGAGGGGCAGCCGATTTCACGCAGTTACCTGGTAGAGCTATTTTGGCCCGAGGGAACAGAAAGCCGTGGTCGCAATAACTTGAGCCAGGCCCTCCACAGCGTCTCAACTATCTGGCCAGATTGTTTTAGGGCTAATCGCCACAGCGTTCAGTTTCGCCGTTCTGCTGCAAATTGGCTAGACATCACTGCGTTTAATGAACTGGTCGCCAAAGGTGAAGTATCTGCTCTGGCCACGGCTGCGGATCTTTACCGGGGCGATTTCATGGAAGATATGTATCTGGATGATTGCCCTGAGTTCGAGCAGTGGCTGAGGCTGCAACAGGAAACCTGGCGGCAGCGGGTCATACGGGTCTTGCAGGATCTCATTGCGCATCATGCGGATCGGAACGACCTCGACCCAGCGCTGCAGTTTGTTTCCCGCCTGCTGGCTATCGATCCCTACGACGAAGAGGGACATCGGCGGAAAATGCTGTTACTGGCCCAGAGCGGGCAACGCAGCGCCGCTCTGGTTCAGTTTGAAAGCTGCTGCCATCTTTTGGTCGACGAATTAGGAGTAGAGCCCACTCAAGAGACGGTTCAATTGAATGAGCAGATTCGAGCCGGCGAGGTAGACCTGGAAATTCATTCCTTAGCCGGCCAAGAATCGCTCTTACCCATATACTTGTCACCTTACTCCCCGCCGTCCGCGGCCTTCAATAACTTGCCTGCTCAGGCGACTTCGTTTATTGGCCGGGAGACAGAACTGGCCGTGATCAATATGGACCTGGCCAATCCCAACTGCCGCCTTTTGACAATCGTTGGCATGGGGGGTATCGGGAAAACCCGCCTGGCACTTCAAGCAGCCGCAGCTACCAATAGATTTTTTAACGGAGTCTGTTTTGTCCATTTGACCAACACCGTCTCAGCCGAATTTATCATTTCGAGTATTGCCGATACGCTCAATTTTCCGCTTTACGGCCAGGCAAATCCTAAAGCGCAGCTCCTTAATTATCTAAGTCAAAAAGAAATGCTGCTGGTGTTGGACAACTTTGAGCATCTAATCTCCGGCGCAGCCTTGCTGGCCGAAATTTTGCAGGCTGCGCCAACGATCAAAATATTGGTTACATCTCGAGAACGCCTTGGTCTGCGAGAAGAATGGGTGTTAGATCTGCAAGGACTACCGTTTCCGGAAAGTTACGATAGAGGCAAAATGGAAAACTACAGCGCCGTGCGGTTGTTTGTGAGCCGAGCCCAGCAGGCGCGAGCAGATTTTTGGCTGACATTTTTGGATAAACCGGCGGTGGCTCGCATTTGTCGCCTGGTTGAAGGACTTCCTTTAGGCATCGAATTAGCTGCAGCTTGGACCCGGACCTTCACTTGCCAAGAGATTGCGGCTGAGATCGAGAAGAATTACAATTTTTTGACCACGTCACTGCCCAATATCCCCCAACGACATCAGAGCTTGCAGGCCGTATTTGAACATTCCTTGAAAGGTCTCTCAGAAGAGGAACGAAGCGTATTTCTCAAATTGTCGATCTTTCGTGGGGGCTTTAGTAGAAAATCGGCAGAGCGGGTGGTGGGCGCTTCCCCCATGTTGCTGTCAACCTTGGTTGATAAATCGTTGCTGCGGTGGACGGTGTCAGACCGGTACGAAATGCATGAGCTATTGCGGCAGTTCAGCGCAAAAATGCTGTCGCAAAGCCCGAAAGAGAAGGAAAGAGGGCAATACCTACACTGCAAACATTATGCCGCATTTCTTCAGAGGCAAGAAGAGCGTCTGAGAGGCGGTATGCATAAAAAAGCCTTGGATGCGATCAGTGCCGACATTGATAACATACGCGCGGGTTGGCATTGGGCTATAACCCGCGGACGAGAACGTGAAATTGAAAAGTATCTTGAAGGACTTTTTGCTTTCTATAACATCCAGAGCCGGTTTCACCAAGGAGAAGCGGTATTCAGGCGCGCAGCAGCCGGTCTGCGCCAAGGTGGCGCCACGAAGGCGAACTTAAATGGAAAATCAGACAAAATTCTAGGGCAGGTTTTGGTTCGTCAGGGCTTGTTCTGTACGAGCCTGGGTAGTTACGAAAAAGCCAGGGCTATTATGCAAGAAACGCTCTCGATTTTTCAGGATCCCGTTACCCGCCGCGAGGCACCGCTCAGCCTCAATTACCTGGGCGCTATGGCCCTGGCTTTAGGGGAGTATCCGCAGGCCAGGCAACTGTGCCGGGAAAGCCTGCTGATTGCCACCGAGATCGGTGATCGATGGAAAGAGGCATTATCGCAGGGATATTTAAGCCTGGCGGCATTGAACATGGGCCAATACTTGGAGGCGCGAGAGTTAGCCTTAGAAAGTCTGGTAATTTTTAGGGAATTTGGTTACCGAAGCGGCATCGCTTGCTCTCTCAATATTCTGGGTATTGGTGCTCGAAACCTTGGGGAATATCCCGAGGCCAAACAACTGTGCCAGGAGAGCTTGCTCATCGCCAGGGAGATAGGCGATCAATGGGAAGAGGCACTGTCCCTCGAATATCTGGGTAAAATTGCCATTAGCGAGGGTGAGTATGTAGAAGCCAAGGAGTTTGCCGGCCGGAGCCTGGCAATTTTTCGAAAGTTTGATTACAGTAGTGGCATTGCCTTCGCTTTAAACTTGCTGGGCAATTCCGCCCGTAAGCTCAAGCAATATGCTGAGGCCAAACAGCTCCATCAACAAGTACTACAAACGTGTAAATATCTGGATTACAGATTGGGAGTGGCACTGGCCTCATATCATCTGGGTCATACGGAGTTTCTATTAAAAGATTATGGAGCTGCCAGACGTCTGATAACCGAAAGCTTGGAGGTTTCAAAACAGCTGGCTTACAAGCGGGGTATCTCCCGCGCCTTAAGTGCTTTGGGCAGCCTTGCCTGCGCCTTGGAACAACATCAAGAGGCCAAGAAGTATCTGTA
>JBFGLD010000596.1:0-4600 GCA_041576335.1 Anaerolineae bacterium
CAGCGCATTTAGGGCCTGCTCAGGTGTCGGCATCGGGTCGAAGTCCCAAATGAGGCAGGCGTCGCTTAAAGGGACAAACAACATATCAGCGACTTCCAAAAACGGGGTACAGCCCTCCAGGGCAGCAGCGGGCGACCACAGTTGGCTGCGATAGTTCAAGTCGAAGCTGACGTTCCAGCCGGCATCCTTGGCCAGCCTCAACGCACGTCGCGCGGTAACAGCCAAATTGGCACTCAGCGCCGGCGTGATCCCGGTCAAGTGCAGAAAGTGAGCGCTCTCAGGGCGGAAAAGGTCAATCGGCAGTTCGGACGCTTTCATTTGACTGACCGCCGAATTTTTGCGATCGTAAATCACCCGGCTGCTGCGCGGCGCTCTGCCCTCTTCAAAAAAATAGAGGCCAACCCGATCCGCTTCCGTCCAAATTACGCGCGACGTATCGACGCCGTGTCCGGAAATTGTGCGCTCAATCAGCCGCCCTAACGAGTTGTCCGTTAGCCGTGACAACCAGAGCACGTTAAGACCGAGACGAGCCAGCCCAACGGCCGTATTCGACTCGCTGCCGCCCACCTCCAGATCAAACGTGATGGTTTGCTCGATTCGCTTGAGATTTGGCGGGGTAAACCTGAGCATGGTTTCGCCCAGGGTAACCACATCATACTTAGTCATCTGTTTCGCTCGCACCGCTCCAATTCCCTCAACAGAGGCTTTAGCCCGCTGGGTCGGGTCGCCGCCAACGGCCTGCCGCAACAAGTTACCTGATGCTCTAACGCCAAGGCCTCAATCTACATTTGCCGCACCAAATTGCGCAGTATACCGATTCCCTCAATTTCGAGGGCCACCTCATCCCCATCTTGCAGGGTGAAGTCGTCTTGCGGCACGATGCCGGTGCCGGTCAATAATATAGCGCCAAAGGGAAAATCGTTATAGCGGGCGAGATACCCGGCAAGTTCGTCTAAACTGCGCCGCATATTTGCCGTATTTGTCTCGGCCTGAAAAATAAGGGCGCCCTTGCGCCAAATGGTCGATCGAATCACCAGGTTCTGAGCCTCGATCTGTTCATTTGCCAGAGTAATCACCGGCCCTAAAGCGCAGGCGTGGCGATACACCTTGGCCTGGGGCAGGTAGAGCGGATTTTCGCCTTCAATGTCACGGCTGCTGACGTCGTTGCCAACGGTATAGCCGACAATCTGCATCGCGGGATTTAGTACCAGCGCCAGCTCCGGCTCCGGTACATTCCAGTGACTATCACCCCGCAGACCAATCCAATCATTGGGGCCAACGGCTTTTTCTCCCAAAGATTTAAAGAAAAGCTCCGGACGCTCTGCTTCGTAAACACGGACGTAAACATCCTTAGTTTGAGCTTCCCGCACCCGTGCTTCTCGACTCCAGGCGTAAGTAACCCCGGCAGCCCATACCTCCTGGCGATCGACCGGCGGCAGAAGGTAGGGCGCATCAACCGCTGGCATACGATCCAACTGCTGATAAGGATATTTAGGTAAACTCACCATGTTTGCCTCTTGCAGCAGCGGCCCCAACGGCGCTTCAGTTGATTTTTTGAGCAGGGCGGTAAGGCCGGCAAAATGGGGTAAACCGGTCGCGGTCAGGTCGTAGATAGTATCGGCGTCAACGGCTCCTAAATGCGGCTCATGGCCCGGTATGTAAAAACGACAGAGTCGCATACTACACCTCCAACTGGCTCAAATCTACCCGATCTTCAGCCAATAATATGCTGAACTGGTTTAATGTTTGGCGCAGGGCTGTACTTAATGGCGTATGGGGCATCTCGCCGATGATGCGCCGCAGGCCGCTGTCGTCCAGATCGGCCGGGAAGGGCAGCCCACGGTCGTGGGCGAAGTTAACCTGCGCCTCGGGTACCTCCGCTTGCAGCATACTCACAAAATCGGCCACCTCAATAACATCGTTGCGCAGATTGCAAGCTGCTGCACCCTTAAAACTTGCCCGCGCCGCCTCGATGAACATGCGCGCCACATCGTCGGCATATTGCAGGGCCACCGGTCCGGCAAAATTGATCCGGAAAGATCGGCCGGCTGCTGCAGCCAGGATCGCCTTGGCAATGTCCGAGGTCATGCCCTGATCCCGGCCCACGCCGTAGACGATGTACGGCCGCAAACCCACGCTGCCTATTTGCCAATCTTGCCAATAGATTCGGGCTGTGTGCTCATTAGCCTGCTTGTAGACGCCGTAGAGCGTGCCCGGATATAAGGGGATATCATCCGGAACCGGCCGTTCCGGATAGAGGTGTTCCGGACCCAGGACGGCCAGAGAACTGGCGTAGGCCAAGCCCTGCACCTGCCCCCGCTGATGGCGCGCAGCCTCAAAGATGTTGACCGTGCCGACCACATTGACCCGTGCCCCCAATGAGGGATTGGCTCTGCAAAAAGGCACCTGCAAGCCGGCCAGGTGAACAATGTGAGTGACTTGCTGCTGTTCGATTACTTGCTGCACGGCGGCCAGGTCGGTTATATCAGTCTGGACAAAGGTGACCCGTTCCAGCTCGGCCGGCGAAAGCAGCAAACGGGGGCGCGCCCGATCGGCGGCCAGATCCATGGCCACGACGGGCACCCTCTGATCGACCAGATTGCGCAGCACCCAAGATCCAATGCAGCCCAGGGCGCCGGTTACCAAAAACGTTTCGCTACTCATAGATCCTCCTGCACGTCGCCTGCCGGCCGTTATGCAAAGTTATGATAGAAGTCCCGAGTAGACCGGCTCAGTGGTTCACGTAAAGGCACCGGCGACACGCCCGCTTGTTCCATGCCTAACAGTACGCCGCCAATCACCGGCGGTACGGTCAAGCGCACCAGCCGGGCGCCGGGCGCGACGTCAAGAATAGCCTGGCGCATTGTTTCGACCAGTAACGGACTTCCGTCGTAAAAACTGCCAATGAGAATGACCTCGAACGTAAGCGCCTCAAAACCGAGCTGGCGAATGACCCCGCCGACCAGGCTGCCCAACTCACGTCCCGCCCACAGGATCAGTTGAGTGGCCACGGGATCGCCTTCCCCGGCAGCTTGAAATACGAGCGGTGCGGCGGAGGCATCCAGCCGGTAACGCGCTAAGGTCAAGCCTTCAAGCAAACCTGCCGTATCACGCGCCCCGACCCGCTCGACAAAAAGCTCGGTTAAACGTGTGGGCGGGCCGCGCCGGGTCCAGGCCAGGGCAATCGCTTCGATCGCTTTATCGACCAGCTCGAAGCCGCCCGCAGCTTCCCCCATGCGCAGCCCTTGACCGGTCATGCGACCGACCCGGCGCTGTTCATCCCAACCCCAACAATTGCAGCGCGTGCCTGCGACCACGGCTACACCCCAGCCGGCGATTGACCCGGCCAGCAAGCCAATGATACTATCGTTAACCACTTCGAACGACCGGCTTTGCAGGCCGAGCGGCTCGATTGCGGCCAACGTAGGCGCCCGCTGGGCCGGCCAATCGTAGCCGGCGACCCCAAAGCCGGCCCCGGCAATCTGCGCTGTGGTGATCCCGGCGTTTTTTAGGGCTTGCCGGGTAATGGTATGGAGCGTCTCGGCCAGCCCCTCATAACCGACGTCCTCGTGATTTCCGGGACCACCTTGACCCAGGCTCAGCGCCCGCCCGGTGTCATCTGCAATTAAAGCGTGACTTTTTGTCCCGCCAATGTCGATTCCCATAAAATATTGAGTCAACCCTGGCTACCGCCCTTACCGCTTTGTCCAGGGGCAAATTATGCTGTCCAGTCCAGAAAATGTCAAGATTGTGATGATTGTTGACAAATAGGCCCGGTCATGTTATAGTGCGAAACACTATTTTCGTCTAACTTCCCCCAAATACCCTGCGAATTATCGCGGCTCGCCTAAACCAGTTGTAAGGTCAATGAAGACAAAATGGCAACTGATCGTCTGATGAGAATCCTCGCTGATATGGCTGCGCACCACTTGCTCGAACTTACCCAACTCAGGGCAATTCTGCCAGGTTTTCCGTTTCCCGTCTCGCCGTGCCTGACCGCTCACGAGGCCAGTTGGCCTATTCTAACTTTGTTGACCTGACCTGAGGGTTGCTGTTACCGATCATTCGCTGCCAGTTAGCCGGGACATAATTGTTACTACCTAGAAAGGAAATTTTATATGCCCGGACCCGGGTTTGACCTGATTGATGACGAAGAAATCGCTGAAGTCGTTGAAGTGCTGCGCGGTGGACACGTTTATCGCTACGGCGCTCCCGATAACCCTAACTTCAAAGCCAAAGTCTGGCAGTTCGAGGAAGCGGTAGCCCAACTATCAAAAGTGAAGCATGCCGTGGCGGTAAACAGCGGCACGACGGCCTTGTGGGTTGCCCTGATGGGCCTGGGCATCGGCCCGGGTGACGAGGTCATTGTCCCGGGCTTTACCTTCATCGCCAGTATTGCCTCAATTATTTACACTCGCGCTGTGCCGGTTCTAGCCGAGGTTGACCATACCTTCAACCTGGACCCCGCGGACGTAGAGCAAAAAATCACGCCGCGTACGAAAGCTATCATGGCCGTGCACCTGATGGGTAACCTGGCCCGGATGGATGAGCTGAAAGCCATCGCCGACCGGCACGACCTGCTCTTGATCGAGGACTGCGC
>JBFGLD010000597.1:0-4599 GCA_041576335.1 Anaerolineae bacterium
ATGCGGAAATACGTGTTGCTTCGGGGGCAATGGCCAACCTCTACGCTTTTATGGCGACCTGCAAGCCAGGTGATAGGGTTCTGGTACCGGCGGCGGCTATCGGCGGCCATATTACCCACCACGAGCCCGGCGCAGCGGGGCTTTACGGTCTTGAAGTTCATGCGGCACCCGTCAATTCGGGAACTTATACCGTCGATGTTGACGTTTTGCGTGAGCAGGCTAAACGTCTGCAACCGCAGCTGATAACGATAGGCGGGAGTTTAAATTTATTTCCCCATCCGGTAGCTGATATTCGCAAGATTGCGGATGAAGTTGGTGCTTTTGTCCTCTATGATGCGGCTCATATGTCTGGTATGATCGCCGGGCGTGCCTGGCAGCAGCCGCTGGCAGAAGGTGCCCAGCTAATGACCATGAGTACCTACAAGAGCCTGGGGGGTCCTCCGTCGGGGCTCATCGTGACCAATGATCCTGAACTTGCTAAAAAGCTCGACAGAATAGCTTTCCCCGGCCTCACCGCCAACTTTGATGTAGCCAAATCTGCCTCACTCGCAATTTCACTTCTTGATTGGAAAGTATACGGCCGCAGATATGCGGCTGTGATGGCTGAAACGGCCAAAAGGTTAGCAACGGAACTTGCAAAACAGGATGTTCCCGTATTTGCCGCCGACACGGGTTATACGACATCACACCAGTTTGCAGTGGAAGCCAAGGACTTTGGTGGCGGCCAGCACGTTTCAAAGCTTCTTCGTCGGGCGAATATTTTGGCATGTGGTATTGGCTTACCCATCGATCCGGTCGATGGGGATCTCAATGGGTTACGTTTAGGCACACCGGAAATTGTACGGTGGGGAATGACATCTGAGGATATGCCTGAAGTCGCCAGTTTGACGAGGCGAGTTTTAATAACCGGCGAGAGACCGGAAGAAGTTGCAAAGGATGTTACGATGTTTCGAAATCAGTTTCACAGCTTGCATTTCATTCGATGAGCAAGGGTCGACTTTTGATGCTACGTACGCTGCTTCCCAAACAATCAGGACTGACGGAAACCAACAAATTTGGCGCCTTCGACGGCGTCTTTCTGCCAACCTTACTGACCATTCTCGGCGCGGTCATGTATCTGCGGACCGGGTGGGTGGTTGGTAACGCGGGTCTGCTCGGCGGCTGGTTGATTATCCTGCTGGCCAACATGATCACTTTTTGTACAGGGCTGTCAATTTCATCCGTGGCCACCAACATCCGCGTTGGCGCAGGCGGCTCCTTCTCGATTATCTCCCAATCGCTGGGGTTGGAAGTCGGCGGTAGTGTTAACCTACCTTTCTATCTGGCCCAAGCGATTTCTGTGGCCTTCTATATATTCGCCTTTACCGAGGGCTGGCTGTCTATCTTTCCCAACCATCCGGCCACGCTCGTCCTCTTTGCTGCCTACGGTCTGTGCTACCTGGTAGCTTTTGTCAGTGTGGGCTTAGCTGCTCGCATCCGCTATCCAATATTGCTGATCGTTAGTTTCTCCCTGATCGCTGCCTTTCTCGGTGCGTCCGGCACCTTTCGTGAAGAGCCGCTCTACGCGCCGCAGCTTTGGGGCAGCTTTCAGGGCGGTAACTTTTGGCAAGTGTTTGCCGTCTTCTTTCCTGCCGTAACAGGGGTATTGGCCGGGGTTAATCTCTCCGGCACCCTGACGAATCCGCGCCACAGCATTCCACGCGGCACAATGCCCGCAATTGTCGTCAGTTTTGTGGTCTATATGGCGCTGGCCTACTGGACATCGCTCGTCGCCTCGCCGGAGGAGTTAGTCAACAACTTTACGATTATGGTCGACAAAGCGGCGTATGGCTGGGCGATTCAGGCGGGCATCCTGGCCGCAACCTTCTCGGCGGCACTCAATTCGCTGATCGGCGCGCCGCGGGTGCTGCAGGCCATGGCCGCGCACGATGTTGTACCGTTTGGCAAACTACTGGCCCAGGAAACCGCATCCGGCGAGCCGCGCACCGCTATGTACCTGACGGGCCTCATCGGCATCGGTACGCTGCTATTTGGGCTATCCGGTAATGGGTTGAACAAAATCGCACCGTTGATGACGATGTTTTTCCTAATTACCTATGCGGTGCTCAACACGGTGGTGCTGCTGGAGCAATCGTTAGGGCTGACCAGTTTCCGACCGCTGTTTCGCGTACCGCGCCTTGTACCGCTGATTGGGCTCATTGGGGCGGTATTTGGCATGTATTTAATCAATCCGACGTTTAGCCTGATCGCTACCATCATCATTTTTGTGTTGTATGAATATCTGTCACAGCGGCAGCTGGCGGCTCCCTGGAGCGATGTCCGCAGCGGCATGTTTGTAACCGTAGCCGAATGGGCGGCCAAACGGGTGCTCAGTTTGCCGTCGGGCCAGGACCGGGCTTGGAAGCCAAGCTTGCTGGTGCCGGTGCAGTCGGCGGCGGCACTGCGCTATAGCTACCGCTTTTTGGAGGCAATTACGCAGCCAAACGGGTCGCTGCACATTGTCGGCGGATATGAGTCGGGCTATCGTGAGCACATGGAAGGGCTGCGTTCATATGAGCAGGCTTTTGCTAATGACGGCATTTTTGCTCGGGTCGCGCTGCTGGAGGCGCGTCGCTTTCGTTATACGCTGCAAACGGCGATGGAGATGTCAACCAGTGCCTTCTTTCGGCCAAACACCCTCTTGCTGCCCATTTTGCCCGACAGCGACGAAGTAAAATTGCAGTTTATCGTCAACCGTGCCGCCGAAAATCAACTGGGGGTCATCCTGTATGTGGACAATCCCACTACGGCCCTGGGTCGTGAGCAGGTGATTAACGTCTGGATGCGAGAACAGAGCCCCGACTGGCAGGTCGGGCTGCGGCTGCCCAACCTAGACTTGTCTCTGCTGCTGGCGTATCAACTGGCGCGCAACTGGCAGGGCCGGATCAACCTGATCACCGTCGTCGCCGAAGAATTTGAGCAGGCCAACGCCGCACAGTATCTACGCCAATTGATGGATTTAGGTCGGATGCCCGCCGGTACACAACCGATTGTTGCCGTAGGGACCTTGGACTCTTTCCTGGAACATGCGCCGGAGGCAGATATCAACATCTTTGGCTTGCAGCAGCAGGTTAACCTGGCCTTTATGCAGCACATGATGGAGCAGACGGAAGCGTCGTGTATTTTCGTGCGTGACTCCGGCTATGAAAGCGCGCTCGTGTAGAGTGCGGGCATGGCCCAAGGCGCGGAGCAGGGCGTTAGGTTTGGGAGATCGCTTGGTCAGCTACTTTCATTGCCCCGGTCGAGCCATGGGTGCGAAAGCCGAATTTGTCTGAAACGGTTATCAAAATCCAACCGTCGAATAGGTAATAAATTGTTTAGGTCAAAAAGGAGATCTATATAATGGGAATCGCGGCTGACATAGCTATCATCATCGTTGCCGCCTTGCTCGGTGGTCTAATTGCTCAGCAATTTAAGCAACCTTTAATTTTGGGTTATATTTTGGCCGGCGTTTTGGTGGGTCCCTATACCGGCGGGGTGACCGTTTCTGAAATCCATGACATTGAACTGCTGGCTGAAATTGGGGTGGCCTTATTGCTGTTTGCTTTGGGGCTCGAATTTTCGCTCAAAGAATTGCAGCCGGTCCGCAATATTGCGCTATTCGGCACGCCCATACAAATTATTTTGACGATCGCTTATGGGTACGGCATCGGCTGGTGGTTTGAAATGGATTGGATCTCATCTTTGTGGCTGGGATCGCTCATGTCTCTATCGAGCACGATGGTTATTTTGAAAACCTTGATGAGCCAGGGGCGCTTAGGAACGCTCTCAAGCCGGGTGATGATTGGCATGCTGATTGTGCAGGATTTGGCCGTTGTGCCGATGATGATTATTTTGCCCCAGTTGAATGACCCCGAGGCCGGGTTACCGATATTAGGGTTAGCCGGCCTAAAAGCGGCTCTGTTTTTGGTGCTGATGGTCGTCCTGGGGACCCGACTCCTGCCTCGCTTAATGGCGTACATTGCCGGCTGGAATTCACGGGAGCTATTTCTACTGGCCATTACCGCGATCGGCCTTGGAGTTGGTTATGGTACGTATCTCTTCGGACTTTCGTTTGCTTTCGGCGCCTTTGTAGCCGGCCTGGTCCTGAGCGAGTCAGATTATGGGCATCAGGCCTTGAGTGACATTATTCCTCTTCGAGACGTTTTTAGCTTGCTGTTTTTTGCCTCGGTAGGAATGCTGTTGGACCCGGCTTTTTTGGCCGGTCATTTTGGCACCGTGCTGCTAATGGTATTGCTGGTTTCGCTAGGCAAAGGCTTAATCTTTGCAACCTTGAGCAGAATTTTTGGTTACGGTAATGTCGTTCCGCTGGCCGTCGGCTTGGGGCTGTTTCAAGTTGGTGAATTCTCTTTTGTACTTTCTCGCGTGGGCCTGAGTAAGTACTCGATTAGTAAAGAGTTGTACGCGTTAGTTCTCAACACCGCCATTGTAACCATGCTCTTGACCCCCTTTGTTTCGGGCTTGACTACGCCGCTATATGCCCTCCGCAAACGTTGGTTCAAGCGTGAGCCGCTGCAGACGATCAATCTACCTCAAACCGGACTGCAAGATCACGTGGTC